>NZ_JAOCFV010000099.1:0-5948 GCF_029842145.1 Stenotrophomonas sp. GD03794 | reverse complement strand
AACGGTCCTGCAACCCCACCCCACCCCGCCGCTGACAGGTTCCTGCTGCTGTTGGTAGGTGTCGACCTTGGTCGACACGCTGGATACGGAAAAACGATCTGCCCATGAAAAAAGCCCGCCGGAATCCGGCGGGCTTTCTCGATTGTCGGGGTCAGATCCTTTTCCCGCAGGGAAAGGGCTCTGACCCCAAGGCCGCTGGCATCAGGTCCAGCCGAACAGGGCGAACAACTTGAGGATCAGGTACGCGCAGCCGCCGGCGGCCGGGATGGTCAGGATCCAGGCCCAGACGATGCGTTCGATCACGCCGAACTTCAGCGAGCGCGGGTTCTTGGCGAAGCCGACGCCCATGATCGCGGTGGAGATGCTGTGCGTGGTCGAGACCGGCATGCCGAAGTGGGCGGCCAGGGTCAGAATGGTGGCCGAGCTGGTCTCCGCGGCGAAGCCGTGGATCGGATGCAGCTTGACCATCTTGTGACCCAGGGTCTTGATGATCTTCCAGCCGCCCGAGGCAGTACCGGCCGCCATCACCACCGCACAGGTCAGCACGATCCACATCGCGATGCCGTCACCGGCGCTGGCGTCCGGGTGCATGAAGGCCAGCCACGACGGCAGGTTGTCCAGCGCGCCGGTGGCTTCAGCGCCGATCAGGGTCATGGCGATGATGCCCATGGTCTTCTGCGCGTCGTTGTGGCCGTGGGCGAAGCCCATGTAGGCCGCCGAGGCGATCTGCGCCTTGCCGAAGAAGGCGTTGACGATGCGCGGGCGGGCCAGACGACCGATGGCACCGCCGATCTTGGCCAGCCCGGCGATCAGGCCCCACAGCAGCACCATCACCACGATGCCGAGCAGGAAACCGGCGATCGGCGAGGTGATCATCGGCACGAACACCTTCCACAGCAGGCCCTTGTTCTGCGCCCAGCTGCCCAGGCGCTCGGACCAGATCAGCGCGTCCCAGTTGTTGTGGGCAGCGGCCAGGCCGGCGCCGCAGAGGCCACCGATCAGGGCGTGCGAGGACGAGGAAGGCAGCCCCTTCCACCAGGTGATCAGGTTCCAGATGATGCCGCCAAGCAGGGCGCACAGGATCACCTGCGGGGTGACGTCGACCACGTTGGTGTTGAGCAGGCCCGAAGCGATGGTCAGCGCCACCGCGGTACCGGTCAGTGCACCGATGAGGTTCATGAAGGCGGCCAGCATCACCGCCCAGCCGGGCGAGAGCACCTTGGTCGCCACCACGGTGGCAATGGAGTTGGCGGTGTCGTGGAAGCCGTTGATGAACTCGAAGACGAGCGCGGCCAGGATCACCACCAGGACAAGGGTCAACATGCGGCGGCGTCCGTCAGCTGTTCTTCAACACGATCTGGTACGCCACCACGCCGGCCTCGCGGCAGCGGTCGATGGCCTTTTCCAGGATCTCGAAGAATTCCTTCAGCAGGAACATCTGCAGGTTGTCCAGGCGGCCCGAGTAGATGTCGCGGTACAGCTCGAGCATCAGGCGGTCGGCCTCGTTCTCCAGCGAACGCAGCTTCTCGTTGAGAGCGGTCATCCGGTCCAGGTTCATGTGGCGCAGGTCGGCCACCATCTCCACCACCACGCCGGCAGCCTGTTCCAGCATCGCCGCGCGCGGCGCGAAGTCGATGTGCTCCAGGTGGGTCGTGGCCAGCGAATAGCGATCGGCGAACTTCTCGATCTGCTTCGGAATCTTGTACAGCGCCGAGCCCAGCGCTTCGATGTCTTCGCGCTCGATCGGGGTCATGAAGCTGTCCACCAGCGCCTGGCTGATCTTGTCCGAGGCCGCGCGTTCGCGCAGGCGGGCCAGCTTGAACGCGTCCAGCGCGGGCTGGCGGTCGGCCTCGCGCAGCATGGAATGCAGCGCCTTGGCGGCGTCGGAAGCCGCGACGGCAGCCTCATCGAGCAGGGTGTAGAACTGTTTGCCGGAACCGAAAATGGTCTGCAGAGAGAACATTGAGAAACCTGTCAGCCGTCGCGGGAAGGACGGCACCAGACGGAATTATGACGGCTAGATGACCATCACGGGTATCCCTGCCCCCTTCCGGGGCTCTGGAAGCCCCAACCTGAACAGGCGGTTGCCACCCTGCCACGCCCCTTTGCTAAGATGCCAGCGCGCCTTCGGGCGCACCTTATGGACGACGACCCTTACCCCCCTGCGCCGCGCCGGACCCTGTTCCTGAGCGCCAGCCGCCATCGCAAGCACCCGCCCTCCCTGCCACCAACCGGGGACGACGCCCGTGTTTGAAATGATCCTGATTGTCTTCGCGCTCGTTCTGCTGAACGGCTTCTTCGCCATGTCCGAGATGTCGGTCATGACCTCGCGCAAGAGCCGCCTGAAGCAGATGGCCGCCACCTCCAAGCGTGCCGCCAAGGCGCTGGAGCTGTCGGAGAAGCCGGAGAGCTTCCTGTCCACTGTGCAGATCGGCATCACCGTGATCGGCGTGCTGACCGGCTACCTCGGCGGTGAAGCACTGGGTGAAGCCTTCGCCGGCTGGATCCAGGGCCTGATGCCGGGCTTTGCCTACGCCGGCAACGTCGGTACCACGCTGGCGGTCAGCCTGATCACCTTCATCACGCTGATCTTCGGCGAACTGGTGCCCAAGCGCCTGGCACTGACCCGCTCGGAGGCCATTGCCGGCCTGGTGGCGATGCCGATGAGCTGGCTGGCCAAGCTGGCCCTGCCCTTCGTCTGGCTGCTGTCCAAGACCACCCAGCTGGTACTGCGCCTGTTCGGCCTGGGCAAGGATGAAGTCGCCTCGGTGACTGAAGAAGAGATCCGCATGCTGGTGGCCGAGAGCCACGAGGCCGGTGTGATCGACGCCCACGAGCGCGACATGATGAACCGCGTGATGCGCCTGGGCGACCGCACCGCCGACAGCCTGATGACCCCGCGCAACCGCATCGCCTGGCTGGATACCCAGGCTGGGCTGGAGCGCAACCTGGAAATCATGGCCGAGCACGAGTTCTCGCGCTACCCGGTGCTGCGCGACAACGACATGGACGTGGTCGGCGTGCTGGAACTGAAATCGTTGGCCACACGCATGGCGCGCGGTGACAACGCGCTGTTCCAGACCCTGCGCGAGCCGCTGTACGTGTCTGAATCCACCCACGCGATGAAGCTGCTGGAGATCTTCCGCGAGGAACAGCAGTCGATGGCGCTGGTGGTGGACGAGTACGGCGAAATCCAGGGTCTGGTGACCATCAGCGACCTGATGGGCGCGGTGGTCGGCCGCCTGCAGGCGGTGGAGAACGCCGACGAAGATGCGCTGGTGGTGACCCGCGAAGACGGTTCGCTGCTGGTGGACGGCTCGCTGCCGATCGAGGACCTGCGCGAGCTGATCGGCAGCAACGATCTGCCCGATGCCGAGGATGGCGATTACTACACGCTGGCCGGCATGTGCATCCACTACTTCGGCCGCATCCCGCACGCGGGCGAGTACTTTGACTGGGCCGGCTGGCGCTTCGAGGTGGTCGACCTGGATGGTGCGCGGGTGGACAAGCTGCTGCTGCGCACGCTGTCCGACGAGCAGGCCGATGAGCTCACCGCCTGAGGCCGGCCAGGGTCCGGGCGTTGAGCGCCCGGCCTACCGTAACGAGGGCATCCGCACCCTGCTGGAGATGTTCGCCTCCGGCGACCCGGCCGAGCACATGCCGCTCGGCCAGATCCTGTGCAACCTGCAGCAGAGCGCGTTCGGCGTGTTCCTGTTCGTGGCGATCCTGCCGTCGTTCATCCCGATCCCGGGCATGGGCGGCGCGGTCAGCGGCCCGCTGGTGATCCTGATCGGCCTGCAGATGCTGTTCTGCCTGCGTCGGCCGTGGCTGCCCGGCTTCATCGCCCGCCGCGGGCCCAAGCGCGGCACCATGCACCGCTTCCTGGACCGCATCGACCGCCCGCTGCGGCGGTTGGACAAGATGCTGAAACCGCGCCTGCCGCAGCTGCTGACACCACTGCCGGCGCATGCCTTGAGCGGCCTGCTGCTGGTGTTGCTGGGCCTGCTGCTGTCGTTGCCGATTCCGTTCACCAACTTCCTGTTCGGCTTCCAGCTGCTGCTGTTCTCGCTGGCGCTGCTGGAACGCGATGGCGCACTGATGCTGTTCAACTGGATCGCGGCGCTGGCGGCGATCGCCTTCTTCGGTTTCAGTTCGGGGCAGCTGGTGGGCTATACGGTGGAGCTGTTCCAGCGCTGGTTCTGAGCCGGAATCCGGTAGAGCCGGCCGCTGGCCGGCTGCCACGTTTCCAGGTTTGCCGGCCAGCGGCCGGCACTACCAATACCGGGCATCGGCCATCATCGAAGGTCGATGAAGCCGTTGTCGGCCAAAGGCGCGGGCTCGTCCTGCACCGCCGACAGCACGAAACTGAGTGCCGTGCCCAGCAGCGTGCCCGGACCATCCCAGTACTCGGCCGAGTCGGCGCGCACCTGGATCAGGCGCAGGTTCGGGTCGTCCTTGCCACCCGGGAAGAACAGCTTCATCGCTGGCGACCACAGCTCCTCGATCTTCGCGCGATCATCAACCACGCGCGCGCGCCCGGCCACCGATACATAGGTGTTCTTCGAGGGTGAGGCATAGGCCACGTTGACGCGGGGGTCGAGCGCAATCTCGGCCACCTTCGGGCTGTCGGCAGTGATGACGAACCACAGATCACCGTCGAAGGTGACCTGCTGGGTGGCCAGCGGCCGGCTGTAGAGTCGCCCGTCAACGCCGGTGGTGGTGAACATCGCCACCTCCACGTCCTTGATCAGCTCTGCCAGTTGGGCAATGTGTTCGGCGCGGGTGTCGGCCATGTGGGGGCTCCTTCGATATGAGCCCCCATCAGACGCGGTTCGGCCGCAATGGGCCGTGACGCAATTGTTCAGCCCGCGTGGCGGGCGTGCCAGGCCTGCATCGCCAGTTCGAACGAGCGCAGGCGCGCGCGGTGGTCATACAGGTTGGCGGTGAGCATCAGTTCGTCCGGCTTGTGGCGCTCGACGAACGCGGCGATGCCTTCCGCCACCTGCTGCGGATCCCCCAGCACGGTGCAGGCCAGTGCCCGCTCCACGCCCAGCTTTTCATGCGGCTCCCAGAAGGACTCGATGTCGTCGATGGGTGCCGGAATCTTGCCTGGCCGACCGCGACGCAGGTTCACGAAACTCTGCTGCTGGCTGGTGAACAGGCGCCGAGATTCGGCCTCGCTGTCGCTGGCGACGACGTTCAACGCCAGCATCGCGTGCGGCTGCTTCAGCGTGGCCGAGGGGCGGAATTCGCGGCGGTACACCGCCAGCGCTTCGTCCATCACGTCCGGTGCGAAGTGCGAGGCGAACGCGTACGGCAGGCCCATCGAGGCAGCCATGCGCGCACCGAACAGGCTGGAACCGAGGATCCATGTCGGCACCCGCAGGCCACCACCCGGAACCGCCTGCACGGCCTGCCCGGGCTGTACCGGCTCGAAGTAATGCAGCAGCTCGCGCACGTCCTGCGGGAACTGGTCGGCACTGTCGAAATAGCGGCGCAGTGCACGCGCGGTCGGCTGATCGGTGCCCGGCGCACGGCCCAGGCCGAGGTCGATGCGGTCCGGATACAGCGAGGCGAGCGTGCCGAACTGCTCGGCCACCTGCAGCGGCGCATGGTCGGGCAGCATGATGCCGCCGGCACCGACGCGGATGCGCTTTGTGCCACCTGCCACGTGACCGATCAGCACGGCGGTGGCCGCACTGGCGATGCCGGGCATGTTGTGGTGTTCGGCCAGCCAGTAGCGGCGGTACCCCAGCGCATCGGCGTGCTGGGCCAGTTCCAGCATGTTGGCGAAGGCAGCGGTGGTGTCGCTGCCCTCGCAGACCGGGGCCAGGTCAAGAATCGACAAAGGGATCATCAGGCGGTTTTCCGTCACAGGATCCCCCATGCATGGGGTCGGCCAGGCGCGGCGGCCAGTGACGGTGGCGGGATGCTGATTCCCGTGGGAC
>NZ_JAOCFV010000098.1:0-6093 GCF_029842145.1 Stenotrophomonas sp. GD03794 | reverse complement strand
CCGCGCTTGCGGAACATCGAGATCACCGCCAGCACCAGGAAGATCACGAACAGGATCCAGGCGATGTTGCTGGCGGCACCGGCGATGCCGGAAAAGCCGAGCACGGCGGCGATGATGGCGATGACGAAAAAGATGACGGCGTAATGCAGCATGGCGCTCCTCGCAGATGTCCGGGCCGTTGGATGGCGTGGGTCCATCCTCCCGATCTGGCGGTGTGCAGCCAGTGATGGCGATCTATGCAGCAGATGAAGCCTTCAGCCTGCGCAGTCCTTCTTCGATGCTGACCTGCGGCACGTAGCCGAAGTCACGGCGCGCCGGCTCCATGCTGTACCAGTGCGGCGTGCACAGCTGCTCGGCCAGGAAGCGGGTCAGCGGCGGCTCGCCACGCAGGCGCAGCAGCGGCCACAGCCGCTCGCAGACCGCACCGATGCGATAGGCGGTCTTGAAGCTGATCGCCTTGTCCACCGTCGGTGCACCAACGGCGGCCAGCAGCTTGTTGACCAGCTCGCGCATCGGCAGTGGTTCGCCGTTGGAAATGAAGTAGGCCTTGCCCGCACACGCGGCGCCCGGCGCCAATGCTTCGAAAGCGAGGAAGTGCGCGAGCGCGGCATTGTCGATGTAGGTGGTATCCACCTTGTTGTTGCCATCACCCACCAGACGCAGGCGGCCCTGCCGCGCACGCTCGGCCAGCCTCGGCACCAGCTGTTGGTCGCCCGGGCCCCAGATCAGGCGCGGGCGCAGCGCCACCGTCGCCAGCGAGGCATCGTTGGCGGCCAGCACGCGCTGTTCGGCGATCGCCTTGGTGGCCGCATACGGCGCCTGGAAGTCCTCGCCGTACGGCACGTCGTCGGCACCGAGGCCTTCCACCGGATGGGTAGCGCGGTGGGTCACGCTGGGCGTGGAGGTGTAGACCAAGCGACTGATGCCGTGCGCGCGGCAGGCCGCGAGGACGTTGTCGGTACCGACCACGTTGGCCTGGTGGTAGCTGTCATAGCTGCCCCAGGCGCCGGCCTTGGCGCCGTTGTGGAATACCGCATCGACGCCGGCCACTGCATGCAGCACCGCCTGCGCATCGGCCAGATCGCCACGGATCTGGCCCACGCCCATGGCCTGCAGTTCCGGATAGTGGCTGCGGTTGAACGCCAGCACCTGGTGGCCACGTTCGACCAGCCCGCGGCACAGCGCCTGGCCAAGGAAACCACCACCACCGGTGACCAGGATCTTCATGCGCGCTTCTCCAGTTCGGCGCTGGCCCAGACGGCGAGCTTCTCGCGGCCGATCTTGGCGTTGTGACGGATATCGACGGGGAACGCGGGATGCATCAGTACGTGCTGCAGGTTCGCCTCGGGCAATCGCAGGGTGGCCTGGGCGCGCAGCGCCTCGCGCAACGCCGGACTGTCGCTCTGGCCACGCTGCAGTTCCACGCACAGCACCGGCACCTGCGCACCCGCCGGGCCAACGCCAACCAGTGCCGTGCGCGCCACGCCGGGCACGGTGTTGAACACCGGCTCGACCTGTTCGGTGTACAACGGCCCCTGCGCGGTTTCCACGCGATGGGTCTTGCGACCGCAGAACCACAGGCGGCCCTGCGCGTCGAAGTAACCCACGTCACCCATGCGATGCACCACGCGCGTGCTGCCATCGGCCAGCGTCTCGCGGATCTTCGCCGCCGCGGTGGCCTGCGGACGGTTGAAGTAACTGTCGGTGGCGGTCGGTCCCGCCACGGTGATCTCGCCCACCTCGCCGGTGGCCAGCACACGCGCCTGCGACCAGTCAGCCAACGGTGCGTCATCGATGGCGATGATGCGCACCTCGTTCGGCGCCACCACGCTGCCCACGCAGGTCCCGGCGCCGGCCTCGGTGGCCGCGCGGGTACGCTCCAGCTCGCGTCCCTCCACCACCGCCACCGGCAGGCATTCGGTGGCGCCGTACGGGGTCCAGAACTGCGCATCGGCGGGCAGCAGGCTGCGGATGGTGGCGACCACATCCGGCGGCACGGGGGCGCCGGCCGAGGTCACCCGGGTCACCGTCGGCAACGGCCGGCCGTGACGGGCCAGCACCCGCATCAGCGCAGGCGAGCCAAACAGTTGGGTCACGCCGAAGCGCTGGATGGCGTCATGCAGGCGTGCCGGGTCGGCCTGTGCCGGCCGGGTCGGGTCCATGTCCGGGATCACCGAGGTCAGGCCCAGCGCCGGGTCGAACAAGGCAAACGGCGGGAAGGTCGGCAGGTCCACCCCGCCCGCTTCCATGCCGAAGGCGCTGCCCAGCAGCTGGATCTGGCCGACGAAGTGGCGGTGGCGGTAGACCACGCCCTTGGGCACGCCGGTGGAGCCGCTGGTGAACAGGATCGCGGCCATGTCCTCGCCATCGGTGGCGGCCAGCATCGCCCCCCCGTTGGCGCCGGCGCGCTCCAGCGCAGCCAGGGTGGTCCCGCCCCAGCCGAGGCGGCGGCCGACGGTAACCAGGCGGGTCGCCGAGGGCGCCCAGCGCAGCACCAACCGCGCCACGTGCGCCAGCGGAATGCCAATGAAGGCCTCCGGCTGCGCCTCGTCCAGGCACTGCTTCAGTGCGCGCTTGTCGATGCCCGGGTCGACCAGCACCGGCACCGCACCCAGTTTGAACAGGGCAAACATCAACAGGAAGAACTCCGGCGACGGCCGCACCATCACCACCGTGCGCACCCCGCGGCCGATCCCGTAGCCGGCCAGGCCAGCCGCCATGGCGTCGCTGCGGGCGTCCAGCTGGCGGTAATCCAGGGTCAAGTCGTAGGCGGCCATGCCGTTGCCGGCGCCACGGCGGCCCGGGCAGCGGATGGCGATCTGGTCGGGTCGTTCACGCGCCAGTTCAGGCAAACGGGCGGCAATGTTGCAGGGTCGGTTCATCCGTTCATTGTCGCCGCTTACGGAATTTCTTGCGCGGCGGCCCACTTCGTGGAAAATCCGCACCTTCGTTCCTGATTCCGACTGCCGCCCGAGGCGGCTTGCCCATGCAACATCCCTGCATGACCTGCGGCGCCTGCTGCACCCAATACCGCGTGGCCTTCCACTGGATGGAATCGGACGAGGTCACCCCCGGCGGCGTACCGCACCAGCTGACCGAGGTGCTGGACCCGCATCGCCTGTGCATGCGCGGCACCCACTCCAAGCCGGTGCGCTGCGTGGCGCTGGATGCGCAGATCGGCGTGTACTCACGCTGCACCATCCACCCCAACCGGCCCAGTGTGTGCCGTGAGGTGGATGCGTCGTGGGAGTACGGCAAGGCCAGCCCGCAGTGCGACAAGGCGCGCATCGCCTACGGCCTGGATCCGCTGACCCTGGCCGACTGGCGCTGGCGCGACGCGGCCGACAACGACGACGACCATCCAGACGACAACGGCAACAGCCCGTCGCCGCAGGCACCGGTCGCGGCGTAGGGGTAGCGCCGGCCGCTGGCCGGCAACCTCATGAACCCGGCGCGCATTGCGCGCTTGCCGGCCAGCGGCCGGCACTACCGGGATCCGATCAGAGCGGGTTGGCGTCCAGGAACGCGCGGATTTCCGGCACCAGCACTTCGTGCTTGTCTTCCAGCACGTAGTGGCCGGCGTCCTCGAAGGCATGCACCTGGGCCTGCGGTAGCGCGGCCTGGAAGCCCTTCAGGAAGTGGTGGTCGAACACGAAGTCGCGCAGGCCCCAACCGAGGAAGGCCGGGCGGTCGGCGAACGACGGCAGCGCCTTGCCGGCCCGCTCCAGCAGCGACCAGGCCTTGTCGGCCGGCGACAGCGGGATGTCCTGCATGAAACGGATGGTGCTGATGCGGTTGGCGTAGCTGTTGTATGGCGACACGTAGGCGCGGCGCACGTCGGCCGGCATCTTGCGCTCCACGCCCAGCCACGAGGCGCCGGACGAGAACGCGTTGAAGGTGCGGATGATCCACTCGCCGATCTTCCAGTGGCGGCCCAGCGCGATCTGCCACGGCATCGTCTTTGCCGCCGGCATCGGGAACGCGGCGGTGTTGAGCACCACCAGGCGCTTCACCTGGTCGTGGTGCGACAGCGCCCAGCCGAAGCCGATCATGCCGCCCCAGTCGTGCACAGCCAGCGTCACCGGGCCGGTGATGCCCAGGTGCTTCAACAGCGCGTCGAGATCGTCCACGCGCGACTGCAGGGTGTATTCGTAGCGGCTATCGTCCGGCTTGTCCGACAGGCCCATGCCGATGTGGTCCGGCACGATGCAGCGGTACGTGTCCGACAGGCCGGCCACCAGCGTGCGCCAGTAATAGCTCCACGACGGGTTGCCGTGCACCATCACCACCACGTCGCCATCGCGCGGGCCTTCGTCGAGATAGTTCATCGACAGGCCGGGGCGGACCTCGAAGCGCTGCGGGTGGGCGGGGTAACCGGGAAGATCGCGCATGCGGAGCACCTAAGGAGAGTCGCGGCGCAATGTAGAGCCGAGCCGATGCTCGGCTGCTCTCCGGTCCGCTGCGGAAGAGCCGCGCTGCGCGCGTGAGCCGAACATGGCTCGGCTCTACAGGAGGTCGGGCAGCGGGCTGCTTACCAGACCACTTCAGCCATCGAGCAGTTCAGGCCCGAGCCGATGCCGAGCAGCGCGATGCGATCGCCCTTCTTCAGCTTGCCCAGCTGCTTGAGCTTGCTCAGTACGATCGGCACCGAGGCCGGGCCGATGTTGCCGTGCTCACCGAAGATGGTCATGACCTTCTTCGGGTCGATGCCGAAGTTCTTGATGAACGCAGCGGTGTGCGGCTGGCTGACCTGGTGGATCACGAACTGGTCCAGCTCTTCCACGGCCCAGCCCAAGGCGATCTTGGCGGCGGTGAAGGTCTTCTGGGCCAGCTTGATGCCTTCGATCAGCAGCAGGCGGGTATCGGTGACCATGCGGTCCAGGTTGCCCAGGCACAGCTGGTTCCACTCGGTGGCCGAGCGGGTCACGCCGCCCTTGTAGCGCGGTGCGTCCGGCACCAGCTCCGAGCGCGCCATCACCATCGCGGCGGCACCCGAACCGGTGGTCAGGGCAGCCAGCTCGTTGCGGAAATCGTCAGCGGTGACGTCCGGGGCGGTCATGCGCTCCAGGGTCTTCTCGTACACCAGGTTGGCGGTCTCGCCATCCACCACCAGCGCGTAGTCGATGTCGCCGCGCTCGATCATGCGCGCCGCGATATCCATGCCGTTGATGAAGGCCAGGCAGGCATTGGCGACGTCGAAGGTCATGCACTCGTCGCTGACGCCGAGGTTGCCCGACACGATGGAGGCCGTGGACGGCTCCAGGTAGTCGCGGCTGACCGAGGTGTTGACCAGCAGGCCGACCTGCGTCGCATCGATGCCCGCGTCTTCCAGCGCCTTGCGGCCGGCCATGGTGGCGGCATCGGACGCAAGCACGCCGTTGTCCCACAGGCGGCGGGCATGGATGCCGGCGATATCGCCGAGCACGTCGGTGCGGATACCGAGGCGATCCAACGTCGGCTGCAGCCGCTCGTTGATTTCCTTGGTCGTCAGCGTGTGCGGCGCATCAACGTGTGCCAGGCCGGCGATCGAGACATTCTTGAAGAGCATCGAGGTTAGCGCCAAGGCTCAGGCAAAAGGGGGCGCTATTCTATAACCCCCGGGGCCTTCACCGCATCTTTACGAATTCAGGCTTGGCCGTATGGTGAAGCGTTCAGCGCGGCGGGCACTGGAAAGCGGCGAAGCGCTGGCTGCCATCGGCGGGCGCGGCGGCGGCCTGTACGGCGTTGGCGCCGGCGCTCGGGGCCTCGTTGCGGGCCAGGGTTTCCAGCTCTTCCTGCACACGCAGCGGGTTGCGGTTGTAGAAGCCGACCTTGCTCTTCACGGTGACCACCACCTCGCCCTTGGCGATGCAGCCGGCCGGAACCGGACCTGCCGGCAGTACGCGGGTCGCCTTGCCGGCCGGTTCGATCGGCACCCAGGTACAGGCGGTGACGGTGAGCAGCAGGGAGGAAAGCAGCAGAACGCGCATGGGCAGATCCTGGAAGGGTATGGGGGGATTCTGCCTGAACAGCCTGAATCGGGGGTAGCCGGTGGGGGTCGGATCCCCCGCAGGGGGCTCTGACCCCGCCTTCGGGTCACGGAGTTGCCGGCCA
>NZ_JAOCFV010000097.1:0-6453 GCF_029842145.1 Stenotrophomonas sp. GD03794 | reverse complement strand
GGCCTGCCACAGCACTTCGGTCGCCGCTACATCAGGCAGCGGAATGGTCGCGGCCAGCAGATCGATCAACGGCCGCGCCAGCAGATAGATCACCACAACACCCAGCACGCGCAACCCCCGCTGCACGATGTTCTTCGGATCCACCGGCCAGCCGCGCCATTGCATCCACGCCACCAGCAGGCCCAGCGCGAGCAGTCGCCCGGCTTCACCAACTGGAACGAAGCGGGTGGTCGCCGCCGCCCATGCCAGCAGCACGCCAAGCCCCAACAGGACCGGCAGTTGCCATTGCCTGCTTGAGCGCATCCCTGGCATCAGCTGCCACGCCAACAACGCCACGCCGACGCCAATCAGCCACCCGGCCAGTACGTCGGCCAGGAAATGCCGGCCCAGGTACATCCGTGACAGCGCCATCAGCAGCGGCCAGCCCAACGCCAGCGCCCAGCGCAGCCAGCGGCGGCGGATGCCGAAGGCCAGCAGCAGGCCGACGCAGGCAGCGGTGGCGACGCCGACATGGCCGCTATTGAAGCCATAGTCGGCATCGGGCTGCGCCCGCAGCATTGCGGTGGCCTGTGCGTCCGGCAGTGCCCAGAAGGTGTGACCTCCGCCGTCCACCACGAACGGGTGGGACGGCTCGCCCTTGTCCAGCACTGCTGCGTCCACATCGGTCGGACGGGGCAGGGCGGCGCCCTGTTTGATTGCATGCGTGGCGCAGGCCATCAGCAGCACCGCCAGCATCACGCAGAGGCCGGCGCGCAGGCGTGCCCCGAATGCACACACCAGGATCAGCGCGGTATAGGCCATTTCATAGCCGAGCAGGCTGATGAACTGCATCACCCACAGGAACCAGCCGGCGTCGAAGGTGTGCTGCAACCACAGGTGCCACTGCGTCTGGAACATCCGTTGTCCTCATCATCCGTTGGCAATCAGGCCCGGCTCAACAGAACCGAGCCAAAGCAGCCGAGTGTGGACTCGGCTCTACACCGGCGCAACACGTGTCACGAGCAGCGATGGCGATGCGGCACGCAGGCCGAACAGGGGCCGCAGCCAGCGCGTGCGGCGGATCAGCAGTTCGTGGATCAGCAGGCAGCCTCCGATCGTGCCGGCCACCAGCAAGGCAGGCTCCAGCCACGGGCCAAGCTGCAACGGTCGCAGCGCATACAACAAGACGATCAGCACGGTCTGGTGCAGGATGTACCAGCTGAACACCGCCTCGCGGCAGTAGGCCAGGCCGGGCCAGTGGCGGTCCAGTAACACGCGCGCCCAGCCGAACAGGGTCAGCAGCATGCACCACGTGTACAACGCGCGGCCGACGCGTTCGGTCTGGGCCCAAGGCAGTGCCAGCACCCACGCATCCAGATCGCCCACAGGCGGCAAGCGGGCCAGCGCGCGGATGCCCAGCTCCAGGCTGAGCCCCAGCACCGCCAGTGCCAATGTCAGGCGACGTCCACGCACCAGCAGGTCCCAGCCTCGCTGCCAGCGAGCGGCCAGGAAGCCCGCCAGGAACAGCGGCAGCGACTCGGCGTGCACGTACACGTCGTCCAGCAAGGCATGGGTCGGCGGCCAGCGTGGCATCAGCACCAGCAGGGCCCAGCTCAGCCAGGCCACTGGCAACGCCAGTAGCAGGGTGCCCAGCAGGCGGTCGCTTGCCTGCCAGCGCGGCAGCGCACTGCGCAGTGGTCGGAGGAGACTGGCCAGGACGACGGCCAGCACGGTGTAGGGCAGCAGGTAGGCCAGGTACCAGAGGTGATTCCAGGTGAAGCCGTAGGCGGCACCACTGAAATGTGCGCCCGGCCACGGCCGGAACTGCCAGTAGCGCCACAGGAATCCGGCCAGCCCCGGTGACGCGTCGCCCTTGTCCAGCGCTTCATGGTAGGCCTGCAGGGATACCACCGCGACAATGCCGAACAGCAACGGCAGCAGCAGGCGCCAGCCACGGCGGAGGGTGTGCTGCAGCCGTCCCTGGTCGGGCAGGGACAGGCCAAGGGCGATACCGCTGATCGCGAACAGCAGCGGCATGCGCCATCGGTTCAGCGCGATCATCGGCCATTGCAGCCATTCGGCGGTGTAGGCGCTCTTGAGGTGGAAGTCCCAGCCGGCCACGTAGGCCATGGCGGCGTGGTAGAAGATCAGCAGGACGAAGGCGGCGATGCGCAGGGTGTCCAGATCGTGGCGACGGTGCATGGTGGGCGGGCATCAGGAGGAAGCTGCACCGTGCGTTGGCCAAGGTCCGCGCGCCAGCAGTTGGGGCGCGACGGCGGCCACAGAGGGGCCAATGGTGGGAAGGCTGGGACCAATGGCGGATGCGGTCCGGGCCGGATGGGCAACAATAGCCCGCATGGAAAATGGAGATCAGGCGGCGTTGGCCGCCGCTGTTGCCGAGCCGCTACAGCGCCGCGGCATGGCCGCCACCTTCTGGTCGCTGCTGTTTCTGGGTACTGCAGCAGGTAATGTCCTGGCGCAGTGGATGCGGGCATGGCGGGACGTACAGCCCTTTCCGGCATTGACGGTATCGATCGAAGAGTTCAGCAGCGCGCTGGCCTCCCTCGCGCTTCTGGCCGTGCTGCATGCCGCTGCTCGCCGTTGGCCGCTGCATGCCGATACCTGGCGTCGCCGGATCCTGCTGTATGTGCTGGGCGGTATCGCCTGGTGGCTTCTGCACGTCAGTGCCATGGTCCTCATGCGCAAGCTGGCCTTCGCCCTGATCGGCCAGCAATACACCTATGGAGCCTGGCCGGCGCAGTGGTTCTACGAGTTCTTCAAGGACGTGCAGACCTACAGCCTGCTGGTGATCGCGGTGCACGCGGTGGCCTGGTTCGGTCGCCAGCGCCAGGGCGAGGCGCATCTGCTGGCCGAGCCCGATGTCGGTCCGCCGGTGGAACCGGTCGAGCGCCCCCAGCACTTCCTGGTGCGCAAGCTGGGCAAGGAGTTCCTGGTGGCCACCGAAGATGTGGAGTACGCCCAGGCGGCGGGGAACTACGTGAACCTGCGCGTACGCGGCCATGACTACCCACTGCGGATCACCATGGCGGTCCTGGAGCAGCGGTTGGATCCGGTGCAGTTCCTGCGGCCGCACCGCAGCTGGCTGATCAACCGCGATCAGTTGCGTTCGATCGAACCACTTGATGGCGGTGAAGCCCTGCTTCACATGGTCGATGGCGTCAAAGTGCCGTGCAGTCGACGACAGCTGCCGTTGCTGCGCCAGGCGCTGGCAGGAACCTGAGCGGGCGGACCGGTCGGCCCGCCCGCATGGGCATTACTTCTTGTCCTTCTTGATCATCGCGTCGATGCGCGCAGCGCGGGCTTCCGAGCCCGGGTGCGAGGACATCAGGCCGCCTTCACTGGACAATTTGCGGAACATGCTGGCCAGGGCCGCCGGGTCATAGCTGTGGCGCTTCATGAACTGGTAGCCGTACTCGTCCGCCGCGCTCTCTTCCTTCTGCGAGAACTGGGCGTTGACGAAGCCTTCGGCCAGTTCGCCGAGCTGGCCCTGGCTGAGCTGGGTCAGGTTGCCGTTGCCCGAAGCGGCCAGGCCCTCGCGGCCAGCCGAGGCGAGCAGGGCGGTGCGCATCTTGGTCTTGCTGTGGCCCAGCTTCACGTGGCCGATTTCGTGGCCGATCACGCCACGCACTTCGTCGTCGCTGGCCATGTCCATCAGGCCGGTATAGACGCGGACGCAACCGTTGGCCATCGCCCAGGCGTTGACGTCGGCGGTGCGGTACACCTTGAAGTTCAGGTTCAGGCCGTCCTCGTTGGCCAGGCCCTGGGTGATCTTGGCCAGGCGCTGGGCATACGGATCGTTGCCGGCCACCACCTGGTTGTCCTTGTCCATGTAGGCGCAGGCCTGATCGGCCGCGGCCGAGACCTCAGCGTCGGACAGGGTCAGCGCCTTGCCGGCCTTCATGCCGGTGCTGGTCAGGCCCTTCAGGTCGATGGCCGAGGCATTGGCGGCCAGCAGGCAGGCGGCCAGGCACAGGGTGGAACGCATGATCGTCATTGAAATGGTGCTCCTTGGGTTGGGAATGACCGCGTGGCCCCTGTTCCCGCGGCGGTGGGGAAGTCTACCGGGATCGGATGGCCGCGTGTCCACCCGGGGCCCAGCCCTGGCCTGCCTCGCCGCCGGGCGGACGCCTGCGGTATCATTGGCAGTCATCTTTTGAATGCATAACCGCCGACATGATCGAACTGAATCCTGTCCGCCAGCGCATCACCGATCTGACCGATCGCGTGCTGTCGCTTCGGGGGTATCTTTGACTACGACGCCAAGAAAGAGCGTCTTGAAGAAGTAACGCGGGAGCTGGAAAGCCCCGACGTCTGGAACAACGCCGAATACGCGCAGAACCTGGGTCGCGAACGTTCCAGCCTGGAAAAGACCGTGGGCGGCATCGCCTCGGTGCTGGACGGCCTAGCCGATGCCACCGAGCTGCTGGAACTGGCCGAGTCCGAACAGGACGAGGACACCGCGCTGGCCGTGGTCGCCGACCTGGACAAGCACCAGTCGCACGTCGAGAAGCTGGAGTTCCAGCGCATGTTCTCCGGCGAGATGGACAATGCTGCCGCGTTCGTCGACATCCAGGCCGGTGCCGGTGGCACCGAAGCCCAGGACTGGGCCGAGATCCTGCTGCGCATGTACCTGCGCTGGTGCGAATCGCGCGGCTGGAAGACCGAGCTGATGGAAGTCTCCGGCGGTGACGTCGCAGGCATCAAGTCGGCCACGCTGCGGGTGGAAGGCGACTACGCCTATGGCTGGCTGAAGACCGAGACCGGCGTGCACCGCCTGGTGCGCAAGTCGCCGTTCGACTCGGACAACCGCCGCCACACCAGCTTCACCTCGGTGTTCGTGTCGCCGGAGATCGATGACAACATCGACATCACCATCAACCCGGCCGACCTGCGTACCGACGTGTACCGTTCATCCGGTGCCGGTGGCCAGCACGTCAACAAGACCGAGTCGGCGGTGCGTATCACCCACATCCCGACCAACATCGTCGTGGCCTGCCAGACCGGCCGCAGCCAGCACCAGAACCGCGACAACGCGATGAAGATGCTGGCCGCCAAGCTGTACGAGCTGGAGATCCAGAAGCGCAACGCCGAAAAGGATGCGGTGGAAGCCACCAAGTCCGACATCGGCTGGGGCAGCCAGATCCGCAACTACGTGCTGGACCAGAGCCGTATCAAGGACCTGCGTACCGGCATCGAGCGCTCGGATACGCAGAAGGTGCTCGACGGCGACCTGGACGAGTTCGTCGAGGCCAGCCTGAAGGCCGGCCTGGCCGTGGGCTCCAAGCGCGTCGATGCCTGATCGACGCGCCTGCGCGGATATCATCGCCTTCCGCAACGGAGGGCGCTGATGCGCAGCGAAAGTGAACGCAAGGAACTCGGCGGCTTCCTCAAGGCCTGCCGCGCCCGTGTCGACCCCGCCACGCTCGGCCTCCCGGCCGGGCGCCGGCGTACCCCGGGCCTGAAGCGCGAGGAAGTTGCGCTGGCGATCGGCGTCAGCGTCAGCTGGTACACCTGGATCGAGCAGGGCCGCGAAGTGCGCGCCTCGCCCGAAGTGCTGGAGCGTTTGGCGCAGGTGCTGCGCATGAGCGACGACGAACGCGCCTATGCGTTCGCGCTGTCCGGCTACGGCGTGCCGCTGGAGTCTCCGGACGAGACAGTCACCGATGGCCTGCGCCAGCTGGTGGAGGCGATGCAGCCGATCCCAGCGTATGTGCGCAATACCCGCTACGACATCCTGGCCTGGAACCCGGCCATCGCCGATCTGTTCGTGGACTACAGCCAGCTGGCGCCACATGAGCGCAACACGCTGCGGCTGATGTTCCTGTACCCGCCGTACCGCACGCTGATCCTCAACTGGGAAGAAATGACCCGCGGGCTGCTGGCCGGCTTCCGCGCGGCGATGGCGCAGGCGCCGGACAAGGCACCATTCCTGGCGCTGGTCGAGGACATCGCCGCGCACAGCGAGGAGTTCCGCCAGTGGTGGCCGGAGCACGACGTGCGCCGGTTCGACGAAGGTGCGAAGAAGCTGAACCATCCCACGCGCGGGTTGCTGGACCTGCAGTACGTGGCGCTGGTGCCCGAGAGCCGGCACGATCTGTCCCTGGTGACCTACCTGCCGCGTAGGTAGAGGGTTGTTCGGCAGGGCTTGCAGCCCTGCACCTGCGGTAGTGCCGGCCGCTGGCCGGCAACAGCAACTTCAGATGCCGGCTTCCCGCGGGATGGTGGGGCGGTGTCGGAGTGCGGGGACGCCGTAAACCCCGCTCCGCGGTCCGGCCCAGCCGCTGGCGGCTGTGCGTTCGGGCGCTTGCGAAGCAGTGCTTCGCAAGCAAAGCGCCCTCACCCCTGGGGGCTCGATGGCGCCATCCATGGCGCCAACGGTCCTGCCAACCCACACCGCCCCACCTCTGACAGATTCCTGCGGCTGTTGGTAGGTGTCGACCTTGGTCGACACAT
>NZ_JAOCFV010000096.1:0-7582 GCF_029842145.1 Stenotrophomonas sp. GD03794 | reverse complement strand
CCCGGTAACGGCGTATCAGAAACCGGTTGAGCAGTTCAATCGGTATCGGTATGCGAACGGGAATCCGTACAAGTTCACTGATCCTGATGGACGTGCAGTCACTTGTAACGAGAATCGATGTTCTGGTGAGGTGAACACCATCGCTGATGCTCTGGCGCTTCCTGCAATTCTGACGATAGCGTACGGGGGGAGATTAGTCTCAAATGCAATTGATTCCACCCAGCGGAGTGAAGGGACTGATCCGGCCGACTCCACGGAGGGGGGAGGGGGAAAGCAGTCGCCCGATAGCGTAGCCGGACTACGAGGTGAATCGACTATTGAAAATGTCACTACCCGAGGCACCCGGGTATGGGATAGAGGAGCCGAATCAGATCAGAAAGCAAAGGATTTTGACGCGCTGGGTCCCAAGGATGTCGACACAAAGGCCAACGGAACTCGCGTGGGGCAATTGGAGGATGGAAGTCGAGTGATTGACAGGAATTACTCCAAGGATGGACGGCCGACGCTGGAGATTCAGCGCCAGGATGGTCGAACCACTGATGAGTTTAGATATGGGAAGAAGCCATGATGGGACAGCATTCTGCAAATTTTGAAGAGTGGCGACCTGACGGAATTGATAAGGATTACTCGTGGAATGTGGGGGAAGTCAGATATTCGATTGACGGGTCTCTGACTGTAGATTTGTTCGAGAATACGGGAAGGAAGGCGTGGATTCTGATGTTCGCAACGCCGCTGACCGTTCGAATTACTCAGGAGGGAAGTCTCCAAGAATACTGGGAGTCAGGAGTAGTGGTGGCCGGGCATAACCTGATGCGTGCAACCAGCTCATCGTTGTTGACGTGGTTGGAGAATTCGAGCGGTGGTGTTCATTCTTCGGACAATATGGCGCATTATGCGGTCTTCTCCGACGATGTCTGCGTTGAAGTTCTCTCGCGTGTCGTGCCTTCTCTGATGCCTGCAGATGCCTAGATGAGGACGATCGGCATCCAGACATCCCCTCGCATCCTGTCCTAAGTTGGCTCTATCGCCACTTATGGACAACTCGCCCGATGTCATCCATCTACACGGACGCCGCTGCCTGTGGCCCCATTGTCATGTGAATGATGCTAGTGGCCAACGTTTGGATATCAATGGGAAGCATGTCGCTCCGGAATCACCGGGAGCGCATCTTCCCCTCGAGGCAAAGTGAGGTTCTGATGCACGATTGGACGCTTGTGGAAATACGAATCGACTGGGCTGCAAGCTCGGCGGTGCTCATTGCGCTGGACGAATGCTCTTTGAGCCGGTCGATATTCTTCAGAGGGCTGCGCGAATTCTCAGCTGATAGGCGAGAGCACTGGGGGCCAAGCAGTTCAATCAATGAGGCGTCCTGGGACGATTCGTCAACGGATGGCGGAGTTTCGTTGAAGGTTGAGATGCAGTCAGGAGGCATGATCAGTATCTCGGCCGCTGCAGCGGATATCGACGGCATGCCCTGTATGCCGGCGATAGGTTCGCTTTAGATTAAATCGCATGCGGACAATCCTCATCCAAACACCGCCTCGCATCCTGTCCTAAGTTGGCCTTATCGCCACTTACGGACGCTCCGCCCGATGTCATCTGCCCTCACCAAGCGCATCGTTCTTACAGCAGAAGCCCGTGATCGCCCCTATGAGCTTAGGGACGCTCAGGTTCGCGGCCTGATCCTGCGTGTGCAGCCATCAGGGCACAAGGCGTGGATCGTGACCTGGGCGCACGGTAAGCGTCGTACCTTGGGGTCGGTCGAGCACTTGACGCTCGACCAGGCCCGGGACCAAGCCCGTCAAGCAGTTGCTGAGTACGTTCAGTCTGGGCTGCCCGCGCTCGCGAGGTCGAAGCCCACTAGCTGCACCCTCGAAGCGCTGCTCAACGATCACTTCGAGCCTTGGGCCGTGGCTGAGCTCAAGGGCGGTCGTCAGTACCCAGACCGCATTCGATCAGTGTTCCCGTGGCTGTTACGCCGTCAGATCATCGAAATTGACGTGCCCACGATGGAGCGATGGTGGCGCGGGCGTGTCACTGGCCCCGATGCCGTCACCAAGGCTACTGCAGCGCGCGACTTCGCTTGCCTGCGGTCTGCCTTGTCTCGGGCCGTTGAGTGGAAGCTGATCGAGACGAACCCCTTGATGGGCATGCGTCAGCGATCAGCCGCGAGCCGCAAGGTCGTTCGGTTCCTGTCCCCGGATGAAGAAGCGATGCTCCGGGCCACGCTGGCATCGCGCGATCTGGCTGGGGTTGAGGGCAGGGCAAATGCAAATGCGGCCCGACGCAAGTACCGGCAAGCGGTTCTGCCTGATTTGCCGATGGACGGGTACGTCGATCACCTGACCCCGGTGGTTCTTACAGCCATTAATACCGGTATGAGACGTGGTGAGTTGTTGTCGATGAGCTGGGCTGACATCAACTGGGAAGCCAAGATGCTGACCATTCGAGCCGAGAACGCCAAGTCCGGTAGGCAGCGTCACATCCCGCTAAACGTCGAAGCCATGGAAGTCCTGCAGCGTTGGGCCGGTCAAGCGGGTGAGCGACGTGCTGGCAAGGTCTTCGACGTAACCGACATCAAGAAGGGGTGGGGCAAACTCATAGCCGATGCCCGAATTGAAGAGTTCCGCTTCCATGATCTGCGCCATCATTTCGCATCACGCTTGGTGCGGGCAGGCGTGGACCTGAATACCGTGCGGGAGCTCTTGGGACACGCAGACATCACCATGACTCTTCGCTACGCCCACCTGGCCCCGGACACCCTGGCGGCGGCAGTTGCCGAGCTGGCGGCGTGAGAGGGCTAATCCCTCTGCTCCCCAGCCAAACGCTCGAGCTCTTCCCGCATCCTTTGGCGCTCCCCAGAGGGAAGCTTGGCGAAAGCCAAGATCGCCGCAGCTAGATCATCGTCCTCGGCGAACAGGTAGGCGACCGGTACATCCAATGCCTTGGCTAACTCCGCAGCCTTGGTCATATCCGCTTGATTTCGCTCTCGCTCGTACCTGTTGATCAGCACGGCACCTCGGTTCTTGTCCTGATCCTTATCCACCAGCGCCCCCAGCGCGCGCTGGGACAGCCCTCGCAGCGCTCGAGCTTCGGAGAGCCGCTTGGAAAACGTAGCAGTGATGACTTGGGGCGAGGGCACGCGGAGGTAACGGTGTGTGAACTTGCAGGAGCATGGGCCATATACCTATTCAGTAGAAGTCATTACCATTGCGGTATATAGCGTTGCACGCGGTGTGACCGGTCGCAAGGGGTGGCCGGGCCCGTCAGCGCTCAGTCGGGGACGTTGGGATGAAGAACAGGATTACGCTTGCTGCCGTCATGTCGTTGATGCTGACTGCTGTTGCCCCGGGAGAAGTCGTAGCCCAGGAGCAGCGCTCATACGACCGTTTCAAGGATCGAACCTCCTACGAGGCCAAAGTGGAGCTATCGGAGCTGTCGAAGACCAGCAGGGGCATTTCTCTGAGCCTGCACAGCGTAGTAGACGGAGACCGCGCTGTAACGAAGTCGGACTCTTTCACCGTCTCGGCCATCCTCACCTTCAACATGTCCTATGACGTCCGCTGCGCCGGTACAGGCTTTGACATGCTCGTGGACGGAAGGGCTGTTTCGCTTCCCAGCGACATGCCCGCCTTCAATCGATACGAGTACGCAATCCTTTCGTTCGGCAAGAAGATGACCTTGGCAGAAGCAGGGGCCTTCACCGGTGCCAACAGGATCGAGGTCCGGGTCTGCGATACCGAATACAGCCTGGACGATGAGCAACGCGCTGCATTGCGTGATCTGGTCAAGGGCGCTCAGGTGGGTAGTCCAACGGGTGGCTGACGTCGGAAACCCCAGTGCATCCAATCATGGAGGAGAGAACATGCAAACCAGCAATCCAGCAACTAACCTTTATCAATGCCCGGCTTGCCGTGCTGCCATCCCCTCGGGTAGATCATCCGCGAAGTGTCCTAAGTGCTATGCGGACCTGCCCAAGGCAATTGTTGAATCGAATCGTGCGAGCGCGAACGCCCGGGAAGAGCGTGGCTCGACAGTGGCGTGTGTGGCATTGGGACTAGTTGCACTCGCAATTGGGCTCTACTTCCTGATCAACCCCTCAGCAAGCGGTTACGGCAACATTGCCAACATGCATGCGCTCGCAGTAGGTCAAGCACTTACCATCGCTGGAGCTGTGCTGCTTGGCTTGGGCATTCGCCCTCGCTGAGCAACTCGATTTGCCGCAACCAGGCCCGCTGATGGCAACGTCAGTGGGCCTTCTTTATGCTAGCTGAGGTGTCACCTGGCTACTGTCTCAGCCACCGGGCTAGCTGCACAGAATAGACGCTCTAGGATCGCTCTGTCGGCCGATCTGGGGCTGCCCGAGGGCTGTCGATGCAGGGGTGTAGCGACCCTGTCAGGCTAGCGTTGTGCAGCGATTGGTGCGCATTGGCGAACGACGGGTTCTAATTGTGTGCGTGGATAATCCGTATCCAAAGCACGAAGTCCTAGATGGTTCGCGAAGGACGCGTTACCTAGCTGCCGTAGTGGGGTACCGGAATCGATCACTCCATACAGCTGTGATCATTCGAGCTCAGCCCTCCTTCGGGACTCAGCAACTCTGGACTGTTGATGGTTATTTGCAACTGCATTCTTGGTTGACTGCTTTGAGAGGGTGCGCATGTACGCCGCTCGATGCTCCTCTTTGCGCTCGTGTTCACGCGTCAAGTTCAGCTTATCAATGGCCTTCAGAAGCTGGCTTTTGCCGCTAGGCGATAGTGCCTCGCTAAGATTTTCAAAGGTGTCCTCCCAGGCTACCTTCCCTCCAGCGAGCTTAGAGTGCCCGAATGATGTAATCGCAAGTCTCTTGGCCCGGGCATCAATAGACGTTTCTGACACCATCCTTTTGCGTATCAGACGCCCAACAAGTACAGACATCGATGCTGGCGTGGTGCCAATCATTCGAGCGAGGCTCGCGCGTGTCATCGGATATGCGTTGGCACCTTGTGCCCGCTCGATAGCCTCTAGCGCCAGGAATCCAGTGAGGGATAGGTCGTATTCCTTGAGGCGGACTTCAAGGTCGCTAGTCAGCCCATTGGCAAGTATCAATAGTGCCCTGAACTCAGGATGCGGCAGTTGGCTCATGCCACATCCTAGGATGGTGGACTGGTTGAATTCAATGGGTCCGCCACTTACTTGCTTGGCAACCTTGTTTCCAGTGACGGCAATTCCGCAGTCGCTAGCAACTAGGAGAACTACCATGCATAAGCACAACAATATTGATCGCTCCATCTGCCTCTTCGCTGCGCAGCGTGAGGGCAGGGACGCGCTGCACGCCGCGCAGAGCGCAATTTCTGAAACGATCATGGGCGGTGAGCAGCTTGTCGTGGATAAGGTGTGCGAAATCCATCGCGCCTCCACCTACAGCGAGATGACTGCATTCGAGGCCACTGCCGAGTTTGCCAGCAGGCTGCAGCTCAACACGGGTGCCACTGACCGTCGCTACGACCTGCGTGTATGCGATGCCTCGATGTTTCGCGCAATTTGGAAGGCTCGCCAGTTGGTTGACATGACCGGTATCAACTACCGCGACTACGTTCAGCGTGCTGTGACCTTCCTGCGCCACTGCGGCAAGAAGCGCATCACTCCCGCAATGCTTGTCTCTGCTGAAGTGCAGCTGCACGTGATGGAGCTCGACGCCGTCAGTCGCTGAGTTCCGAGCCGGTAGCGGCCCATGGCGACCATGTTGGGTGCGGAGGGGCCCCTCTGCGCCTAACGGCACTAAGGAGCGTGATGGCTAGGGATGGCCTGGGACCAGGTGAAGTTCAGGCTGTCACATTTGGCGATAGCGCCATCCAACCGCTTGGCGGCCGTTCCCTCATCTGACTCGCGTCATCCATTGCGCGCCCGCAGCGGAAACGTCCGGGCGCGCCGTGCGCTAGTGAACATAAGAAGACCGGCGATTTCATCGGCCCGGTCGGTATAACACTGTCTTTATCGAGGAGGGAAGGAGAATGGCTAGGAACAAGAAGTCAGGCGCGACGGGCGGGAAGGCAAAGATAAAACGGCCTAACCCAGCCCGAAAGAAGGCGTCTGCGAAGAACATGATGGAGGCGCAGAGCAGGGATGCCTCGTATCAACGCGCGCTGAAGTCGGCTGATCCCGTGAAGCGACAGGTGGGAGAGCTGGTCTTCCAGCGCACGTACATCGATAAAGGCTTGCTTGCCAAAGAGGCATTGTTGCTGCGCACCCGTTGGATCGGGAACCGCTACATGTCCCCGGTGCAGGCCACGCAGGCGTTCACGGAGGCATATATCGCTGCGTACCGTGCTGCTTGGGCGCGTCACTTTGACCATTCCGAAGCGCCGCGCAAGCAGCCCTGTACGCCAAGTCTCGCGTTGAACGACAGGTCGGTTATTACCAGCTTGTGGCGGGCCCGTCAGAAGGCTGACGAACTGGGAATGCCGTACGATCTGTTCTGCGAGATCGTCATGGAACGATGGATCGTGGGCCGGAAGGCGAAGCGCCCACCATTGCCAAACCAGCTGATTTCCGGGAAGTTGTTCGGCGCATGGATGCGGGGACACCCCACCTGGGCTGAGACTGGTGAACGGTTGTTCTCGCCCGCTTGGGATCGGCGCTTCTTTATGGAGCCGTCTGGAGAAGATCCCGTGCATGCTGCGGCAATGCGGGCATTGAGTGCCGATGTGCTGCATGCAAAGGACCGCCCCGCCCGATTGGCGCGGTATCTTGGGGCTGGTGGACCGCTGACAGAGGCGCGTGCCAAGGCGATGTTTGAAGAAGACATGGTCCGGGATGCGCTGGCGATGGTCGCCGTGCCTGCTGAGGTCAACGAAGCGCCTGAAGGATACGTTCCGGCGTGCATCGGCAATCGTCACGACGTGCGGGATATGCCGTGTCGCAACTGCCCGTTCGCCGCCCAGTGCTCGAGCGTAAAGCGGAGGGTAACACGCGCGCTGAATGCCGCAGGCGTCTCAGGCGATCCCCGTGCGGACAGGAGGCGTGAGCAGAACCGGAATAGCCAGCGCAAGCATCGCGAGGAGCAACGGCGAAAACTGGCTGCATAGCGAGCGCCAATAGAATCTTACGCGCGTAAACGAGCTTATTTGTCAGCAGCCCCATAAGAGCTATAAATCAAGAGCAACTACCTTCTCTTTGAGAAGGTAGATATTTATTGGGATGCCAGCGTTGATGTCCCGTGACTGGTCCCATCGGTACTCGGGCCTTCGGCCCTCGCACCTCGGGTCCAGATGCGCGCCCCTTCGGGGACGCGCAGAAAGCTATAGCCGGGGTTCAATAGAGAGCGTGCGCCGGAGATATCGAGGGGACCTGTAAGCCCCATTCTTGAATCCCAGCGGTGTTTGCGTAGGGGTGTCGCTGGCCGGTCCTGCGGCGCGCTCAGCGAGCTTCTGATGAAGCCTGGTGTGCATCCTGCAGGCCGCTTATGAGCGCAATGTCCCGGCGATCACTGTGATGTGCAGATTGCTCGCCCACGTATGCAGTGTTTATGGAGATCCACATGACACATGGTCGATTCGATGGCTACTCGGATGGTCATGTCGATTGTCGTAAACCGCAGTCC
>NZ_JAOCFV010000095.1:0-7909 GCF_029842145.1 Stenotrophomonas sp. GD03794 | reverse complement strand
GTGCGTCGGCCTCGACCACGCCGCCATCCTTGCCATGCAGGTACAGGTGCATGTCCTGCTGCGGATACGGGATGTTGATGCCGGCCTTGTCGAAGCCCAGCTTGAGCTGTTCCAGCAGCGTGACCTTGGTACCGAACCAGTCGGCCGACTTCACGTAGCAGCGGATGCCGAGATTGATCGCGTGCGCGCCCAGCTCGTACACCACCACGTCCGGTGCCGGCGTCTGCAACACGCGCGGGTCGGCCTTCATCAGCGCCAGCGCGGTGTCGCGCGCCAGCTGGATGTTGTCTTCATAGCCGATGCCCACCACCAGTTCGACGCGGCGGGTCGGCTCGGCGGTCAGGTTGATGATCGGCGCAGCGGTGATCAACGTGTTCGGAATGGTGGTGTGCTGGTTGTCGGCACCGGTGATGACGGTCTGGAAGATGCGCACTTCGCGCACCGTGCCGGTTTGTCCGGCCACCGTCACCACATCACCGACGCGGAACGGGCGCAGCGTCACCAGCATCACGCCCGAGGCGATGTTGGACAGCGAATCCTTCAGCGCCAGGCCTACCGCCAGGCCGGCGGTGCCAAGCACGGCCAGCAGCGGGGTGATCTGCACGCCCAGCGTGCCGATCGCCAGCACCACCACGATCACCAGCGATGCGGCGTACACCACGTTGCGCAGGAAATTGCCCAGCATCGGGTCCACGCCCATGCGCGCGGTGGCGCGTGGCATCGCATTGGACAGGCGTCGTGCCACCCACATGCCGACCAGCAGCACCACGATCGCGGCCAGCAATGGCACGCCGTAGGTCTCCAGCAGGCGTTCCCAATCGAGGGAGTGGAACCAGGGTGTTGCGGCGGGGGCGGGTGCTGCTGCGGCGATCATGCGGAAGTCCTTTGCTGCGGGGGGAATCTGCGCGGGGCAGGGCGTACATGCACGCCAGAAACACGAAGCCCCGCAGAGGCGGGGCTTGCGTGCAGCAGCAGTATCGGCCGACGCCGATGAACACGACGTCAGCCTGTGGCCATCACGGCATCAGCCGTTGGCCTTCAGCTTGGCCAGGCGCAGCCAGGTATCGACCACGGTATCCGGGTTCAGCGACACCGATTCGATGCCTTCCTGCATCAGCCACTCGGCCAGATCCGGATGATCGGACGGGCCCTGGCCGCAGATGCCGACGTACTTGCCCTTGGCACGTGCCGACTTGATCGCCATCGACAGCAGCTTCTTCACCGCCGGGTTACGTTCGTCGAACAGGTGCGCGACGATCGACGAATCGCGGTCCAGGCCCAGGCTGAGCTGGGTCAGGTCGTTGGAGCCGATCGAGAAGCCGTCGAAGATCTCCAGGAACTCATCGGCGAGCAGTGCGTTGGACGGCACTTCGCACATCATGATGATCTTCAGGCCATTCTCGCCCTGCTTCAGGCCGTTCTGTTCCAGCACCTCGATGACCTTGCGGCCTTCTTCCAGGGTGCGCACGAACGGAATCATGACCCACAGGTTGTCCAGGCCCATTTCGTTGCGCACGCGCAGCACGGCCTTGCACTCCAGCGCGAAGGCGGCCGAGAAGCTCGGATCGACGTAACGGCTGGCGCCGCGGAAGCCGATCATCGGGTTCTCTTCGTGCGGCTCGTAGTTGCTGCCGCCGATCAGGTTGGCGTACTCGTTGGACTTGAAGTCCGACAGGCGCACGATCACGGCGTTCGGTGCGACCGAGGCGGTGAGGGTGGCGATGCCTTCGGCCAGGCGATCCACGTAGAAGCTGACCGGATCACCGTAACCGGCGATCTTCTCGTCGATCTTCTTCTTGGTTGCCGCATCCTGGCGGTCGTATTCCAGCAGCGCGTTCGGGTGGATGCCGATGTGGCTGGCGATGATCATTTCCAGGCGGGCCAGGCCGATGCCGGCGTTCGGCAGCTGGCCGAAGTCGAAGGCACGTTCCGGGTTGGCCACGTTCATCATGATCTTGAGCGGTGCCGGCGGCATGTTGCCCAGATCGGTGGTGGTGCGCTCGAAGCCGAGCTTGCCTTCGTAGATGAAGCCGGTATCGCCTTCAGCGCAGCTGACGGTGACCAGCTGGCCATCTTCGATGACCTTGGTGGCGTTGCCCGAACCGACCACGGCCGGCACGCCCAGCTCGCGCGCGATGATCGCGGCATGGCAGGTACGGCCACCGCGATTGGTGACGATGGCCGAGGCACGCTTCATCACCGGTTCCCAATCGGGATCGGTCATGTCGGCGATCAGCACGTCGCCCGGCTGCACGCGGTTCATGTCGTCCAGCGTCTTCACCACGCGGGCCACGCCCGAGCCGATCTTGGCACCAACGGCACGGCCCTCGGCCAGCACGTTGCCGCCCTTTTCGGTCAGCGCGAAGCGCTCGATCTGGGTGGCATGGCTGCGCGACTTCACCGTTTCCGGGCGCGCCTGCACGATGAACAGCTTGCCGCTGACACCGTCCTTGGCCCACTCGATGTCCATCGGGCGGCCGTAGTGCTTTTCGATGACCAGCGCCTGCTTGGACAGTTCCTGCACGTCCTCGTCGCTGATCGAGAAGGTGGTGCGCAGTTCGACCGGAGTGTCCTCGATCCTGACGCGCTCACCCGGAACATCCGAATACACCATGCGGATGGCCTTGCTGCCGAGCGAGCGGCGCAGGATCGCCGGCTTGCCGGCCTGCAGGGTGGGCTTGTAGACGTAGTACTCGTCCGGGTTGACCGCGCCCTGCACGACCATTTCGCCGAGGCCGAAGGACGAGGTGACGAATACCACGTCGCGGAAGCCGGACTCGGTGTCCAGGGTGAACAGCACGCCGGAGGAACCGACGCCCGAACGCACCATCAGCTGCACGCCGGCGGACAGGAACACGTCTTCATGCTTGAAGCCGTGGTGCACGCGGTAGGCGATGGCACGGTCGTTGTACAGCGAGGCGAACACTTCCTTGACCTTGTGCACGACGTCGTCGGCACCGGTGACGTTGAGGAAGGTTTCCTGCTGGCCGGCGAAGGAGGCATCCGGCAGATCCTCGGCGGTGGCCGACGAACGCACGGCCACGGCCACGTCGCCGCCGCCGTTGTCGGCGCTCAGCTGGGCGTAGGCGCTGCGGATGTCCTGGTCCAGCTGCGGCTGCAGCGGGGCATCGATCACCCAGGTGCGGATTTCCTTGCCCGCTGCGGTCAACGCGTTGACGTCCTCGACGTCCAGCGTGGCCAGCTTGTCGAAGATGCGCTTGGACAGATCGTTGTGCGCGATGAAGTCCTTGAAGGCTTCAGCGGTGGTGGCATAACCGCCCGGCACCGAAACGCCCAGACCGGCCAGGTTGCCGATCATCTCGCCCAGCGACGAATTCTTGCCGCCTACGCGGGCCAGATCGGCCAGACGCAGTTCGTGCAACCACAGGATGTTCTCGTTCAAGCGCGATGCTCCGTTTGGCCATCGCCCGAGGCGGGCTGGAATGGCCGCGTCCGTAGGAAGAAGCCGATATGATGCCGGGCAGAGTACCGTCGGCACAAGCTTGTGCTGGCGGCCTTTTTAGGCTTCGTAGGGGGTAAAAGCGCGCATGTCGACCATCCGTCCGGTGTTCTACGTTTCCGATGGAACCGGTATCACCGCTGAAACCATTGGGCATAGCCTGCTCACCCAGTTCTCCGGGTTCAGCTTCATTACCGATCGCATGTCGTTTGTCGACGACCCCGAAAAAGCGCGTGAAGCCTGTGCCCGGATCCAGGCGGCAGGGGAGCGGTACCAGGTCCGGCCGATCGTGGTGAACTCCTGCGTGGACCAGAGCCTGAGCCTGATCCTGGCCGACAGCGGCGCGCTGATGCTGGATGTGTTCGCGCCGTTCATCGAACCGCTGGAGCGCGAACTGGCCACCCCGCGCCTGGCCCGGGTCGGCCAGGCCCATGGCATGGTCGATTTCGACACCTACCACCGCCGCATCAACGCGATGAACTTCGCCCTGACCCATGACGACGGCATCGCGGTGAACTACGACGATGCCGACGTGATCCTGGTGGCGGTGTCGCGCGCCGGCAAGACGCCCACCTGCATCTACCTGGCCCTGCATTACGGGGTGCGCGCGGCCAACTACCCGCTGACCGACGAAGACCTGGAAAGCGACCGCCTGCCGCCGCGGCTGCGTGCCTACCGGCGCAAGCTGTTCGGCCTGACCATCGATCCCGACCGGCTGCAGCAGATCCGCCAGGAGCGGCGCCCGAACTCGCGCTACGCCAACCTGGACACCTGCAAGCGCGAGGTGGCTGCAGCGGAGGTGATGTTCCAGATGGAGCGGATCCCGACCCTGAGCACCACCCATACCTCGATCGAGGAGATTTCCAGCAAGGTGCTGGCCACGCTGGGGCTGCAGCGCGAGCTGTATTGATCCTCAGAGCTGGTAGAGCCGGCCGCTGGCCGGCTGCTCGATGAACCCTCGGCTGTGATGCAGGGCTGCCGGCCAGCGGCCGGCACTACCCAGGGGTTGGCTTGCACGTGCGCGCCCCCACGTTGAAGCACCAACGTGTAGGATCGACCCATGGCCCGAGCCTTGCCCCGCACCGAACGCATTCCCCGCCTGAGCCGGCTGAGCTGGCTCATGGGCCTGTACGCGGAAAACTACCGCCACCTGGTGCGCCTGTTCGAACCGGCCGGACTGGTGGCGGGCAGCTACATTTCCTCGATCGGCGACGGACTGGACGTGCGCCTGGACGTGATCGAGTGCCACCGCTACACGGTGGAACTGCGCTTGACCTACGACCTGGCCGACCCGGTCACCGGCGAGCCGGATCCGTCGGCCTATGTGCGCCTGTACCGTGACGCGCGCCAGGCCGAGACCACCCATTGCTACGTGGGCCGCCGCTGGCAGGACACGATGGGCCTGTATCCGCCGCCGGCGGAGCTGATCAGCCACCGCATGCGGATGAACACCTTCCTCGGCAAGTGGCTGGAGTACCTGGCCGAGCGCGGCCACGGCGTGGCCACCCTGCGCCGCGATCCCGACGGTGCTGGCACACCTGCCGAGCGCCGCCTGTCGCTGGTGCGCTGATCGGCCATAATCCACGGCTGACCTGCCGCTGGATGCTGCCCCATGCCGTACACCCCGATCGTCGCCACCCTGGGCTATGTGCTGTCGCCTGATCGTCGCCAGGTGCTGATGATCCATCGCAATACCCGTCCCGGTGACCACCACCTGGGCAAGTACAACGGCCTGGGCGGCAAGATCGAAGCGGACGAGGATGTGGCGGCCAGCATGCGCCGCGAGATCGCCGAGGAAGCCGGCATCGACTGCACCAGCATGCGCCTGCGCGGCACCATCAGCTGGCCAGGCTTCGGCAAGCACGGCGAGGATTGGCTGGGCTTCGTGTTCGTCATCGATGGATTCGAGGGCACCCCGCACGGCGGCAACCACGAAGGCACGCTGGAGTGGGTGGACCTGGACAAGCTGGACACCCTGCCGATGTGGGAGGGCGACCGCAACTTCCTGCCGCTGGTGTTCGACGCCGACCCGCGCCCGTTCCACGGCGTGATGCCGTACAAGGACGGGCGCATGGTGAGCTGGTCCTTCAGCCGCCTGTGAACCGGGAAATCGGGTAGCTGCCAACCTTGGTTGGTACGCTCTTCTGGCAAATTAATACCCGGGCAATATTGACGGGATCAAATTACCCGGGCAATATTTGCGCATCGCCTCTGATGCCATTGCCATGCCTGCGTCCCGACTCCCTCCCTTCAGTTGTTTCGACGGCCATCGCCTGGTCGCTTCCGGTACCCCGGAAGTGGCCGCGCTGGCGCTGAAGCAGCTGCGCGCCGACAACGCTGCCGGACCATTGCTGGTGTTCGACAACGCCACCGGCCGCACTCGCGATTTCGATACGCGCGGCAGTGACGCAGAACTGCTGGCGCGGGTAAACGAAGCGTTTCCCGCCGCCGTGGAGACGGATGCCGACGTCACTGCCGAAGAGGCGCCCGCAACCCCACGTGGCCGTGGCCGCCCCAAGCTGGGCGTGGTCGCCCGCGAAGTGACGCTGTTGCCGCGCCATTGGGCGTGGCTGGCCGATCAGCCGGGTGGGGCCTCGGTGGTGCTTCGCCGGCTGGTGGAAGCGGCCAGCCGTGCCGGTGCCGACAAGGACCGCCAGCGCCGCCACAGCGAGCGTACCTATCACTTCCTGCAGACCATCGCCGGTGACCTGCCGGGTTTCGAGGAGGCGATCCGTGTCCTGTTCGCGCATGACCGCGCGGGCCTGGAAGCGGCGTTGCGGAGTTGGCCCGCGGATGTGCGCGACCATGCCCTGCGCCTGGCCTTCGAAGACGCTGGCGGCTGAGCCATCGCGCCGTTGCTGAGCGACGGCGCCACCTGACCGCGGGCCACGGCCCGCTTCCCCTGTGCTTGCTTTGCTGGCGGAAACGCCGGGCAGGGCGGCGCCTTGCCCAGAGACTCCCATGAGCACCCCTGTACATCCGACGCCCCCGGTTGCACCACCACTGTGGCGCACCTACCTGACCCTGCTGTTGCCGATGCTGCTGACCAACGCGCTGCAGCTGGCCGCAGGCACGCTGGACAACATTTACCTCGGCCATCTGCTCGGCACACAGGCAGTGGCTGCAGCGGCTGCGTTCTTTCCGGTCTTCTTCCTGCTGTTGGCCCTGGTAATGGGCCTGGCGACCGGTGCGATGGTGCTGATCGGCCAGGCCTGGGGCGCGGGCCGCCCGCAGCAGGCACGCGCCGTGGCTGGCAGCGCGGTGGCGCTGATCCTGCTGCTGTCGGTGCTGGTGATGACTGTGGGCGGCGGCTTCGCGCCACAACTGCTGGTGGCGTTGGGCACGCCGGCAGCGGTCCTCAGTGAGTCCATTGTCTACGCACGCGTGCTGTTGCTGACGGCACCGGTGTTCTTCCTGCTGTGGCTGGCCACTGCGGTGAGCCGCGCGGTGGGCGATGCGAAGACACCGCTGCATGCGCTGCTGCTGGCAACGGTGGTCGGCCTGCTGTGCACGCCGCTGTTGATCCTCGGCTGGGCCGGCCTGCCGCAGCTGGGTTCGGCCAGTGCGGCAGTCTCGGCGGCGTTTGCCTCGGTGCTGGCCCTGGCCTGGCTTATGTGGCGGTGGCAGAGGATGGGGCACCCGTTGGCGCCGGGACGTGAGCTGCTGCGTGCCATCCGTTTCGATGGCGTGCTCATCCGCGCGATGCTGCGCATCGGCGTACCGTCGTCGCTGCAGATGCTCAGCCTGGCCATTGCCGAAATCGTGTTGCTGGGCTGGATCAACCGCTACGGCTACACGGCCACGGCCGCCTACGGTGCGGTCAACCAGTTGATGAGCTGGGTGCAACTGCCGGCGATGTCGCTGGGGATCACCGCCACCATCCTCGCGGCGCATGCGATGGGCGCGGGGCGCACGGCACGGCTGCCCGCCATCGCTCGCACCGGCGTGCTGCTTGGACTGGCGATGCTGAGCGTGGTGGTGGTGCTGGTTGTGGCGCTGGCACCTTGGCTGACCGGGCTGATTCTGGCGGCCGCAGAGGTGCGCGAACTGGCCGCATCGCAGCTGCGCACGGTGGTATGGGGCGTGCTGGCGATAGGGGGCAGCACGGTGCTGGTCGGAGTGATGCGAGGCAGTGGCACGGTGATGTTGCCAGCGTTGCTGGGCATGGCGGCGGTACTGCTGCTGGAGCTGCCGCTGGCGGTGTGGTTGCAGGCGCGGCATGGTCTGCCGGGGCTGTGGTGGGCGTGGCCGTTGGGACTGGTGGCCATGCTGGTGATGCAGGTGTTCTGCTTCGCGCGTTGGCGGCGACGGGTGCAAGGCGGGTAATACCGACCGCTGGCCGGCAACCCGGAATGGTCCGGGCAGCCGGCCAGTGGCCGGCTCTACCACGCGGTCGGATCACCGTCGTTGCGGCGGCTGCGGTGGGCCGGCCACTGGTGATGCAGGTGT
>NZ_JAOCFV010000094.1:0-8011 GCF_029842145.1 Stenotrophomonas sp. GD03794 | reverse complement strand
GCTAGGGTTCGTAGCTGTAACCCATCCCGTATACCGAGCGGATCGGCTCGCCTTCCATGCCGGCGTCGGCCAGCTTGCGGCGCAGGTTGCGCACGTGGCTGTCGACGGTACGGTCGACTACCACGCGATGGTCCAGATAGAGGCGGTCGAGCAACTCATCGCGGGCCCAGATCCGGCCCGGCGTGGCCAGCAGGGTGCGCAGCAGGCGGTACTCCACCGGCGTCAGGTCCAGGCCTTTGCCGTTCCAGGTGGCGCGTGCCGCAGGCTCATCGATGTGCAGGCCGCTGTTGGCGCGTGCAGCGGGGTCCGGGCGGTAGCGGCGCAGCACTGCCATCACCCGCGCGACCACTTCGCGCGGACTGAACGGCTTGCAGATGTAGTCGTCGGCGCCGATCTCCAGGCCCAGCAGGCGATCGATCTCTTCCACCCGCGCGGTGACCATGATCACCGGCACGTCACTGCTGGCACGCAGTTCGCGGCACAGGTCGACGCCGTCGCGCTGTGGCAGCATCAGGTCCAACAGCACCAGATCAGGCTGGTAGCGCGCGAAGGCGTCGATCACCTGGCCGCCATCGTCCACCCATTCGCTGGCCATGCCGGCGGCGGCCAGGTAGTCGCGCAGGACCGAGGCCAGGCGTGGCTCATCCTCGACGATCAGAATCTTCGCGGACGCAGCGGGGGACGTGCTCATGCAGGCTCCGGCAGGGTGATGACCACGCGCAGGCCACCCAGCACCGAAGGCTCGGCGTGGATGTGGCCGTGGTGGGCGAGGATGATGTTGTGGCTGATGGCCAGGCCCAGCCCGCTGCCGCCGCTGGCACGGTTGCGCGAACTCTCCACCCGGTAGAAGCGCTCGAACAGCAGCGCGCATTTGTCGGCCGGTACGCCCGGAGCGGTGTCTTCCACGACCAGCTGCACGCCGGCGGGCACGCGCGCGGCCTGCACACGTACGCGGCCGCCGGTATGGGTATAGCGCAGTGCGTTTTCCAGCAGGTTGGCCAGGACCTGCTGCAGGCGCCGCTCATCGCCGGAGACCGGCAGCGGGCCGGCCGGCAGGTCTTCTTCCAGCGCCAGGCCCGCATTGGCGAAGCGCACGCGCATGCCATTGAGCTCGCTGCGCAGCAGTGCCACCAGGTCCAGCGGCGCGAAGCGGTAGGCCAGGCCCCCGGACTGGGTCATCGACAGGTCGTGCAGGTCGTCGATCAGTTTGCCCAGCTGGCGGATCTCGCCCTGCAGGGCACCGAGGTTGGCGCGGTCCAGCGGGCGGATGCCGTCTTCGATCGCCTCCAGTTCGGCGCGTACCACCGCCAGTGGCGTACGCAGTTCGTGCGAGATGTCGGCGATGAAGGCGCGGCGGTTGCGCTCGGTATCATCCAGCGCTTGTGCCATCCGGTTGAAGTCGTTGACCAGTGCGTCCAGCTCGTCATCGCTGGTGCGCTGGATGCGGGTGGCGTAGTCGCCGGCGGCGAGCCGGTGGGTGGCGGCGGCCAGCTTGGCCAGGCGCTGGCGCAGCGCGCGTGACACCAGCCAGGCCAGCAGTACCGTCACCAGCAGCAGCGAGATGCCGATCACCCACCATGCGCGCATCTGGGTGTTGTAGAAATTCAGATCGTTGGTGGCGATGACGGTCTGGAACGGCACCATGCCCAGCCAGCCCACGGTGTGCCCATCCAGCTGCACCGGATGCGGATCGTCATCACTGGTGGCATCGGGGTTGCCGGCCACGAACCGATGCTGCTCATCGAACAGGCCCAGCCGTGAGGGAACGCCGGTCTGGTCGGACAGCGGCGGCACCGGGCCTTCGTGCCCATGGGCCAGGTCCGGGCGCAGCAGCCGCGCCCAGCGGTCACTGTCGCCGCGCAGATGCTCCCAGCCGCCGTGGGCGCTGTACTCGCGCTGCAGGTGGGGCATCAGGCGCTGCATGCGCAGGTCGCCCTGGTCGTTGAGGTAGTCCAGGAAGCCGGTCTGGAACGCCACGCGGCTGGCAATGCCGTTCACTGCCAGCACCAGCAGGCAGGCGGTGAAGATCGCGAGGAAGGTCTTCGCGGTCAGGCCGAATTTGAGTCGAATCTTCGCCATCGCGGGGGCCATTAGCGGCGCATGCGGCGCTGAAAGCAAGCGTCAGCTGAGCCGGTCGCACAATCTCCATATTCTCTGCACAGTTCCACGGCAGCGTGCACGGGTCAACGCAAGGCCTCCACGCCCCCCATGTCACTCCCGCGCCCGCTGTCCCGTTCCCCCCGTCCGCTGCTGTTGCCCCTGCTGCTGGCCCTGGCCGCCTGCTCGGCGGGCAGGACCGACGTCCCGGCCACGCCCGAAGTGGGCATCATCACCGCCAGCGCACAGCCACTGGCGCTGCAGCAGACCCTGCCCGGCCGCGCGGTGCCGTTCGAGGTGTCCGAGGTGCGGCCACAGATCGGTGGGCTGATCCGCCAGCGGCTGTTTACTGAAGGCCAGCAGGTCAAGGCCGGCCAGCTGCTGTACCAGGTCGATCCGGCACCGTACCAGGCGGCCTTCGATACCGCGCGTGGCCAGCTGGCCCAGGCCGAGGCCACCGTGCTGTCGGCGCAGCCCAAGGCCGAGCGCACGCGCGCGCTGCTGGGCATGGATGCGGCCAGCAAGCAGGATGCCGACGATGCCACCTCGGCGCTGAAGCAGGCGCAGGCCAATGTGATCGCCGCGCGCGCCGCGCTGCAGGCCGCGCGCATCAACCTCGACTACACCCGGGTGACCGCACCGATCGACGGCCGCATCGGCACCTCCAGCGTCACCGCCGGCGCGCTGGTCGCCGCCGGCCAGGACGCGGCGCTGGCCACCATCCAGCGGTTGGACCCGGTCTATCTGGACGTGACCCAGTCCAGCACGCAGATGCTGGCGCTGCGCAAGCAGCTCGATGCCGGCCTGGTGAAGGCCATCGATGGCAAGGCGCAGGTGAAGGTGCTGCTGGAGGACGGCAGCACCTATGCCCATGAAGGTACGCTGGAGTTCGTTGGCAGTGCGGTCGACCCGGGCACCGGCAACGTGGTGCTGCGCGCGGTCATCCCGAACCCGGACGGCCTGCTGCTGCCGGGCATGTACCTGAAGGCGGTGTTGCCGATGGCCACCGACGCGCGCGCCCTGCTGGTGCCGCAGAAGGCGGTGCTGCGCAACGAGCGTGGCGAGCCGCTGCTGCGCCTGCTCGATGCCAAGGACCATGTGGTGGAACGCCGGGTCAGTACCGGCCAGGTGGTGGGCAACCAGTGGCAGATCACGCAGGGCCTGAAGGCCGGCGAGCGGGTGATCGTCAGCAATGGCAGTGCGGTATCGCTCGGCCAGCAGGTAAAGGCGGTGGCGGCCAGCAGGGCGCAGCTGGCGGCGATGCCGGCGGTCGACCCGAACGGCAACACCGACGAAAAGTCGCACTGAGGCCCGCCGCGCATGGTTCGTTTCTTCATCGACCGGCCGATCTTCGCCTGGGTGATCGCCATCGCGGTCAGCCTGCTCGGCCTGCTCGCGATCCTGATCCTGCCGGTGGACCGCTACCCGCAGATCGCCCCGCCCACCATCACCATCCGCGCCACCTACACCGGCGCCTCGTCGCAGACCGTGGAGAACGCGGTCACCCAGGTCATCGAGCAGTCCCAGCAGAGCCTGGACCACCTGATGTACATGACCTCGACCAGTGCCTCCGACGGCTCGGCGCAGGTCAACCTGGTGTTCGCTACCGGTACCAATCCGGACACCGCACAGGTGCAGGTGCAGAACCAGCTGCAGGCGGCCATGGCGACGCTGCCGCAGGCGGTGCAGCAGAACGGCCTGACCATCACCAAGTCCAGTGGTTCGATCTTCGAGGTGCTGTCGTTCACCAGCGAAGACGGCAGCATGGACAACTTCGATGTCGCCAACTTCATGGAAGCGCGCATCGACGACCAGATCAGCCGTGTCAGCGGCGTCGGCAACATCCAGCCGATCGGCCAGGAATACGCCATGCGCATCTGGCTGGACCCGGAAAAGATGCGCCAGTACGCGCTGATGCCGTCGGACATCGAGAGCGCACTGCAGGCGCAGAACACCGATGTGTCGGCGGGTGAACTCGGTGGCCAGCCGGCGCTGAAGGGCCAGCAGCTGGACGCGACCGTGACCGCGCGCAGCCGCCTGCACACCCCCGAGCAGTTCGCGCAGGTGGTGCTCAAGGCCGATGCCAATGGCAGCGTGGTGCACCTGGGCGACGTGGCGACGATCGGCCTGGGGCCGGAGAGCTACGACAGCATCAGCACCTTCAACGGCAAGCCGTCGGCCTCGCTGGGCATCGAGCTCAACGCCGGTGCGAACGCCATCGCCGTGTCCAAGGCCATCGATGCGCGGCTTCAGCAGCTGCAGAAGTACTGGCCGCATGGCTACACCGCCCACGTGGCATTCACCACCACGCCGTTCGTGACCATCTCGCTGAAGGAAGTGGTGATCACCCTGATCGAGGCGATCGCGCTGGTCGTGCTGGTGATGTACCTGTTCCTGCAGAACTGGCGGGCCACGCTGATCCCGACCATCGCGGTGCCGGTGGTGCTGTTGGGCACGTTCGGCGTGCTGGCGGCCTTCGGGTACTCGATCAACACGCTGACCATGTTCGCGCTGGTGCTGGCCATCGGCCTGCTGGTGGACGATGCCATCGTGGTGGTGGAGAACGTGGAGCGGGTGATGACCTTCGAAGGGCTGGCCCCGAAGCCGGCCACGCTGAAGGCGATGGGCCAGATCACCGGCGCGCTGGTCGGCATCGTGCTGGTGCTGACCGCGGTGTTCCTGCCGATGGCGTTCTTCAGTGGTGTCACCGGCGTGATCTATCGCCAGTTCTCGGTGACGATCGCCGCCGCGATGATCCTGTCGGTGCTGGTGGCGATGACCATCACCCCAGCGCTGTGCGGCAGCATCCTGCATCAGATTCCCAAGGGCGGCCACCCGCATGGCGATCACGGCGGCGAGCCGAGCCTGCTGGGCAAGTTCTTCATCTGGTTCAACCACCGCTTCGAGCGCACCTCCAACGGCCTGCGCCATCGCGTGGATGGTTTCCTCGGCCGGCGCACGCTGGGCGTACTGTTCTACCTGGTGCTGAGCGTGGCCACCGGCCTGCTGCTGTGGCACCTGCCCGGCGCATTCCTGCCCGATGAGGACCAGGGCATGCTCAACGCGCTGGTGAAGCTGCCAGCCGGCTCCACCCTGGAGCAGACCCGTGCAGTGATGGATCGCCTCAGTGCCGCTGCGGTGAAGGACGACAGTGTGCTCTCGATCCAGGCCACCGCTGGTTTCAGCGTTACCGGCAGCGGCCAGAACGTCGGCCAGGCCTTCATCCGCCTGAAGGACTGGGATGACCGCAAGGACGATGCCGATACCATCGCCGCGCGCTTGACCGCGGCGATGGCCAGCGTGCCCGATGCGCAGGTATTCATCACCTCGCCACCGGCCATCCTCGGCCTGGGCGATGCGGGCGGTTTCACCCTGGAACTGCAGGACGAAGGCGGTGCCGGCCATGCCGCCGCCGTGGCCGCGCGCAACACGCTGCTGAAGGAAGCTGCCAAGGACCCGAAGCTGGTCAACGTGCGCTACGCCAGCCTGGAAGACGCGCCGGTATACGCGGTGAAGGTGGACGACGCCAAGGCGCAGGCCATGGGCGTGAACCCGCAGGACGTCAATGACACCTTGAACGCGGCGTTGGGCGGCGACTTCGTCAACAACTTCATCTACAAGGGCCGCATCAAGAAGGTGTTCATCCAGGGCACCGCCGAAGCACGCATGCAGCCGCAGGACATCGAGCGCTGGAGCGTGCGCAACCAGGCCGGCCAGATGGTGCCGCTGTCGTCGCTGATCAGCACGCATTGGACCAGTGCGCCGGCCGCCTTGCAGCGCTACAACGGCGTATCAGCGATGGAGATCACCGGCCAGCCAGCACCGGGCGTCAGCTCCGGCGAGGCGATGGCCGAGATCGCGCGGCTGGCCGACACACTGCCGGAAGGCTTCAGCCATGCCTGGTCGGACATGGCCTACCAGGAGCAGCTCTCGGGCAACCAGGCGCCGATGCTGTATGCCATCTCGCTGCTGTTCGTGTTCCTGTGCCTGGCGGCGTTGTATGAAAGCTGGGCGGTGCCGTTCGCGGTGATGCTGGCGGTGCCGGTGGGCGTGTTCGGTGCGGTGCTGATGATGAACCTGCGTGGCCTCAACAACGACGTGTACTTCCAGGTCGGCCTGCTGACCACGATTGGTCTGGCAGCAAAGAACGGCATCCTGATCGTCGAATTCGCGCGCATCCTCGAACAGCAGGGCAAGAGCACCCGCGAAGCGATCCTGCAGGCGGTCTATCTGCGGCTGCGGCCGATCGTGATGACCTCGCTGGCGTTCCTGATGGGCGTGCTGCCGCTGGTGTTCGCCACCGGCGCCGGTTCGGCCGCGCGCCGTTCGCTGGGTACCGGCGTGGCCGGTGGTACGGTCGCCTCGATGGTGCTGGGCATGTTCTTCGTGCCGTTGTTCTACCTGCTGGTGCGCCGCATGTTCCCGGGCCGCGCGCCGGCCGAAGCCACTGCCCCGGAGGCAAGCCCATGAAGCCGATGCTGCTGCGCGCCCTGGCGGCCGCAACGATGACCACCGTGCTGGGCGGCTGCGTGAGCATGGCACCGCACTACCAGCGCCCCGAGGCGCCGGTGCCGGCACAGTTCGGCAATGCCGCCACCGGCGAGGCCGGGCCGGCACTGGCGATGCCGGCCTGGCGTGAGGTGTTCCTGGAGCCGCGCCTGCAGCAGGTGATCGCGCTGGCGCTGCAGAACAACCGCGACCTGCGCGTGGCGATGCTGCAGGTGGAGAAGGAATGCGCGCAGTACCGCATCCAGCGCGCGGCGCTGCTGCCGTCGGTGGATGCCAGTGGCAGTGTCACCCGCTCGCGGGTGAGTGATGCCAACAGCGAGATCGGCGTCAGCCAGGTGACCGAATCCGATGCGGTGCAGGTGGGCATCAGCAGCTGGGAACTGGACCTGTTCGGGCGCATCCGCAGCCTGAAGAACGAGGCCCTGCAGAACTGGCTGGCCAGCGCCGAGAACCAGCGCGCCGCGCGCACCAGCCTGGTGGCCGAAGTGGCGACGGTGTGGTTGGCGCTGGCGGCGGACGAGCAGTCGCTGGCGTTCACCCGGCAGACGCTGGACAGCCAGCAGCAGACCCTGCAGCGCACCGAGGCCCGCCATGCACAAGGCCTGGCCTCGGGCCTGGACCTGTCGCAGGTGCAGACCAGCGTGGACGCCGCGCGCGGTGCGCTGGCCAAGCTGCAGACCCAGCAGGCGCAGGATCGTGATGCGCTGCAGTTGCTGGTGGGCGCGCCGCTGGAGGCGGCGATGCTGCCCAGCGCACAGGCACTGGACGGCACCGTGGCGCTGGCGCCGTTGCCTTCCAACCTGCCCTCAAGCGTGCTGCTGCAGCGCCCGGACGTGCTGTCCGCCGAACACGCGTTGCAGGCGGCCAATGCCGATATCGGTGCCGCGCGCGCTGCGTTCTTCCCGACGCTGACGCTGACTGCCAACTACGGCCACAGCTCCACCGCGTTGTCGACGCTGTTCTCGGCCGGCACCCGCGGCTGGTCGTTCGCGCCCAGCATCACCGCGCCGATTTTCCACGCCGGTGCGTTGAAGGCCTCGCTGGATGCCTCGAAGATCGGCAAGGACATCGGCATCGCCCAGTATGAGAAGGCAATCCAGCAGGCCTTCAGCGAAGTGGCGGATGCGCTGGCCACGCGCGATCACCTGACCGCGCAGATGGAGGCCCAGCGTGCGCTGGTCGCCGCCAGCCAGCGCAGCTACACGCTGGCCGATGCGCGTTACCGCACCGGGCTGGACGGCTATCTGCAGGCGCTGGATGCGCAGCGCAGCCTGTATGCCGCGCAGCAGGACCTGATCGCGTTGCAGCAGCAGGAGGCGGGCAACCGGGTGACGTTGTTCAAGGTGCTCGGCGGCGGCGCGGACGCACGGTAACGCGCTTGCGCGGGTGTGTGCGTCTTCCGCTC
>NZ_JAOCFV010000093.1:0-8061 GCF_029842145.1 Stenotrophomonas sp. GD03794 | reverse complement strand
CCAGGATCAATCGAGCAGGTACGCCGACAGCGCTTCGCCATTCGCACCTGGCAGATGCGGCAGCCGCCCCCAGCACGGCATCGGCAGGCGCTGCTGCAGCGTGGCGATGTTCTCGTCCTGGCGCTGCATCGCCGGGTCGATGTGGTTGCCGATCCAGCCCAGGCACTCCACGCCACTGACCTGCAACGACTGCGTGGTCAGCCGCGCATGGTTGACGCAGCCCAGCCGCATGCCCACCACCACCAGCACGGGCAGCTGCAGTGCGCGCACCAGATCACGCTGGTCCAGCGTGGCCGAGACCGGCGCCAGCCAACCGCCCACGCCCTCCACCACCACAACGTCGGCCCGCGCTCGCAGACGTTCGAACGCGGCCACGATCGGCGCCAGCTCCACCTGCACGCCATCCTCGGCAGCGGCCAGCTCTGGCGCCAGCGGCTGCCGCAGCGCGTACGGGTTCAGGTCGGCATAGTCCGGCACCGGCCAACTGGCCGCCTGCAGCGCCAGCGCGTCCTCGTTGCGCAGGCCCTGCCCCAGATCTTCACTGCCACTGGCCACGGGCTTCATGCCGACTGCGCGCAGGCCGCGCCGGCGCAGTGCATGCAGCAGCGCGGTGCTGGCTGCGGTCTTGCCGATCTCAGTATCGGTGCCGGTGACGAACAGGGCAGGCGGCAGCGTGGCGGGCAACGGCATCGATAAGCTCCAGCGGGGCAACAGAGCGTGCATTATCGCCGGCCCGGCGCGCTTGCTAGACTGCGGGCATGTTCGCCAATGCCTCGCTTACCGGCAGCAAGCCGGAACAATACGCCCAGCTGCTGGAACAGGCCCGTGGCCTGGTCTACGGCGAGTCCGACCGCATCGCCAACGCGGCCAACCTCTCCGCACTGGTCTACCACGCACTGCCCGACCTGAACTGGGTGGGCTTCTACCTGTACGACGGCAAGGAGCTGGTGGTCGGGCCGTTCCAAGGCCTGCCAGCCTGCGTGCGCATCCCGTTGGACAAGGGCGTGTGCGGTGCCGCCGCCAGCCAGCGCGTGACCCAGCGCGTGGACGACGTCGATGCCTTCCCCGGCCATATCGCCTGCGATTCGGCCTCGCGTTCGGAACTGGTGGTGCCGCTGCTGCGCGGCGATGAACTGATCGGCGTGTTCGACATCGACAGCCCGAAGGTGGGCCGCTTCGATGCCGATGACCAGGCCGGCGTGGAGGCGATCGCCCGCGTGTTCGTCGAGGCGCTGGGATGAGCGCGCCGAAGCTGCGCAACATCGGCCCCAAAAGTGCAGCTTGGCTGCGCCAGGTCGGCCTGCGCAGCCGCGAGGACCTGGTTGCGATCGGCGCGGTCGGCGCCTTCGTCAAGGTCAAGCGCGCCGGCTTCAAGCCCAGCCTGAACCTGCTCTATTCACTGGAAGGCGCGTTGCTGGACTGCCATTGGCAGGAACTGAGCGAGCCGCAGCGTGAGGCGCTGGTGCAGGATTACGAAGCGCGCATCGCTGCGCATCCGCTGAAGGCGGCCGGCCCCGCTTCGGGCCCGGTGCATGAGCAGCGCTTCGATGCTGACGACGACGCTGAGGACAGCGTGGCCGAGCGCGCGGACGAGGATTGAGGCCTCCGCGATCCTGGGGATGCCGGCCAGCGGCCGGCACTACCACTGTGATGCGGGATCGGTAGCGCCGGGTCATGCCCGGCGACTGCGGTCAGGGCTGCTGCAGCTCCAGCAGTTCGCCCACCAGCCCGACCTCGCCGCGCTCCAGCCACACCCGCAGGCGTGTGCCGTGGTCAATACGCAGGGCCCAGCACAGCGACATCGGCAGGCCGCAGACCTGCGACAGCACCATGCGCAGCGGGCCGCCGTGGCTGACCACCAGCGTCGGCACCGGATCGTCATCATCAAGCAGGCGATCCAGCGCGCGCGCGATGCGCCGCTCGAAGTGGCCCCAGCTTTCGCCGTTCGGCGGCGGGAATGCATGCGGGTCGGCATGGAAGGCCGCCAATGCGTCCTCCGGCAGGTCGAACAGCGACTGCCCGTCCCAATCGCCGAAATCCAGCTCTTCCCATTCCTCGTCCGCTTCCACGTCCAGCCCGCGCGGCGTGGCCAGGGCCATCGCCGTGTGCAGCGAGCGCAACCGCGGCGAACTGATCACCCGCTCCCACGGCTGCGCGGCGTAAGCGTCGACCAGTTCCTGCGGCAGACGGGCCAGCTGCGGTGGATCGCTGCGGCCATCGAGGAACTCATCGCGACCGTTGCCGGCATGGCGGACCAGGTCGAGGATCATGCGCGCGTCCTGTACAGGCAACGCGGGAACAGCGGAAAACGGGCGGACATCGGCAACGGCACCACGGGATCGAGGGACCATTCTAAGGGCTCAGCAAAGGCAGTCGAGCAGGCTCGACGCTACCGGCCGCCTGCGATGCCGTAGACTGCGCGCACTTCCAGGTGACCTGCGGCCACGGCCGGCAGGTTGAAACGGGAAGCCGGTGACGCGTGATGCCACGCCAGGCCGGCGCTGCCCCCGCAACGGTAAGCACGTCAGTTCCAGGCAACACCGCCACTGTGCCGCAGGCATGGGAAGGCGCCTGGACGGTGGCCTCGCGCCACCCGGCGGCAAGCCCGGAGACCGGCCCGGAAGCCTCAGGTCGCGATGCGGTGGGCATGGCGCTGGATGACCGCGGCCTGCGCTGCGGCGTCGGCGCATGCCTGCCTTCGCGGCTCCTCCCCTTCGCCACGCGGGCGTGCGTGGCACCTGGAGTCCCCCATGAAGCTGCAGTCCCGAATGCTGTCCCTGGCCGTGCTGGCCGCCCTGCCCGCGCTGGCCCAGGCCGCCGATGACACCACCGCGCTCGACCAGATCCTGGTTACCGCCACCCGCACCCCGATTGCCCTGCAGGACAGCATCGCGCCGGCCCAGGTGATCGACCGCGCGCAGATCGAATCCAGCCAGGCCACCTCGCTGCAGGAACTGCTGCGCGGCCGCGCCGGCATCAACCTGACCAATGCCGGCGGCCTGGGCAAGCAGAGCTCGCTGTTCCTGCGTGGCACCAACTCGGGCCACACCGTGGTGCTGGTCGATGGCGTGCGCATCAACAGCGCCGACCTCGGCCTGGCCATGTACCAGGACCTGCCGCTGGCGCAGATCGAACGCTTGGAAATCGTGCGTGGCCCGCAGTCCAGCCTGTACGGCGCCGACGCCATCGGTGGCGTGATCCAGATCTTCACCCGCCGCAACCAGGGTGACTTCGCCCCGCACTTCCAGCTCGGTGGCGGCAGCAATGGCCTGCGCGAAGCCAGTGGCGGCATCGGCGGTGGCACCGAACGCGGCTGGTTCGGCGCCGACATCGCCTACCAGCATTCCGACGGCATCGATGCCTGCCGCGGCTCCGCATCGGTGTTCTCCGCGGGCTGCTTTGCCGACGAGCATGACCGCGACGGCTACCGCAACCTGTCCAAGAGCCTGCGCGGCGGCTACAGCTTCAACGACCAGTGGACCGTGGAAGGCAGCGCATTGCGTGCCGACGGCAAGAACCACTACGACGGCTACTACAACTACTCGGAGACCCGCCAGCAGGTGCTGGCCGGCAAGGTGCGCTACACCCCGTCCGAACGCCTGGCGTTCACCGCCAACGTCGGCCGCAGTGACAACGAGTCGGACAACTTCGGCGCACCGGGGGTGTTCGGCAGCGCGCAGACCCATCGCGACAGCGCCTCGCTGCAGGGGGACTTCGGCGTGGCCGAGGGCCAGCTGCTGAGTGCAGGCGTGGATTGGAGCGAAGACAACCTGGATGGCAGCAGCGCGGGTTACCTCGTCGACAGCCGCCGCAACACCGGCGTGTTCGTGCAGTACCAGGGCCGCTTCGGCCGCCACCAGCTGCAGGCCAGCGCGCGCAACGACGACAACCAGCAGTTCGGCAACCACGCCACCGGCAGCGTGGGCTGGGCGATGGAACTGGAGCACGGCCTGCGCGTCAATGCCAGCTACGGTACGGCGTTCAAGGCACCGACTTTCAGCGACCTGTACGACCCATGGAGCGGCGTGCGGACGTTGAAGCCGGAGAAGTCCAAGAGCGCCAATCTCGGCGTTTCGCAGCAGGGCCAGGGCTGGCACTGGGGCCTGGACGTGTACGAGACCCGCATCGATGACCTGATCACCTACGATGCCTCCACGATGAAGATGCGGCAGGTGGAGAAGGCGCGCATCCGCGGTGCCGAGCTGACCGGTGGCATGCTGCTGGCCGGCTTCGACATCAATGCGCAGCTGAGCTATACCGACCCGCGCAACCACACCCACGGCAGCACCCAGTTCGACAACTGGCTGCCGCGCCGCGCGCAGCAGACCGCACGCCTGGACATCGACCGCCGCTTCGGCGATTTCCGCGCCGGCCTGACCGTGCAGGGTGCAGGCAAGCGCTATGACAACGCCAGCAACTCGGTGAAGGTTGGCGGCTACGGCACGCTGGACCTGCGCGCCGAGTACGCGCTGACGCCGGAGTGGTCGCTGCTGGCGCGTGCCGCCAACGTGTTCGATCGCCGCTACGAGACCGTAGCGTGGTTCAACCAGCCGGGCCGCGAGTACCAGCTGAGCGTGCGTTACCAGCCGAAGTGAGCGCGACGGTCATGGTAGTGCCGGCCGCTGGCCGGCAACATCATGACCTTCGACAGCGCACTCCGGGTTGCCGGCCAGCGGCCGGCACTACCCATTGCGTCGGCCCGGGTTACCGCCCGGCGACCGGCGTTATCCGTTGCATCAGCCCTGCAACCCCGGCAGCTCACGCAGGTCGTCGATCACCGCCACCGCGTCTGCGGTGGCCAGATCCAGGCCGCGCGGATAGCCATAGCGCACCAGCGCGATCGGCATGCCTGCATCTTCGGCGGCGCGGTAATCGGTCAACGAATCACCGACCATCAGGCACGCCTCTACAGGCAGCCCGAAGTGCGCAGCGATATGCCGCAGCGGCTCACCGCTGGGCTTGCGCTGCGGCAGGGAGTCGCCACCCAGCACCAGCGCGAACGCATCACCGATACCCAGGTGCTGCAGCAGTGGCGGCACCAGCGCTTCGGGCTTGTTGGTGCAGATCGCCAGCGGCACCGCGCGTTCCCGCAGCTGCGTCAGCGCTTCGGCCACGCCGTCGAACAGGCGCGGGCTGCGCAGCAGGCACTCACGGTAGTGCACCATGAATACCGGCATCACTTCAGCCAGGTCGACTTCGCGACCGGCGGCATGCACGGCCTGCTCGACCAGGCGGCGCACGCCATCGCCGATCCAGCCCAGCACCGTGGCTTCCGGCACGCGTGCCACACCGATGTCCTCCAGCGTGCGGTTCAGTGCTTCGGCGATATCGGCGGCGCTGTCGACCAGCGTGCCATCAAGGTCGAACACGACCAGCGGATAGGGATACGACAAGGAACGGCACCTGCATGACGTGGAGCCGTCCATTGTACGCCGCTGGTTTTTGCGCCGATCGGCCTCAACCAATCCGGCGTGCGCGGGTGGCCAGGAAGGTGGGCAGATAACGGTCGATCAGGAAGCGCGGCTGCGGCTGCCAGTCTTCCATGAAGCGATCGATGATGAAGCCGGCATCGAGCTGACCACCGATCAGCTCGGTCAGGCTGTGGCCGAAGGTCAGTGCGTCACCCCGTGCCAGCTTCGCCTCGCGCTCGGCCGGCGCCAGGTCTTCCAGGTCCGAATAGGGGATGGCGTACTGCGGCCGGATCAGACCCTGTGCGTCCAGCTGCGGATCGCGCGCGCCGACGAACAGCACCGGGTTGTAGAAACTGGCCATCAGCAGGCCATCGGGTGCGAGAACGCGCCGGCATTCGGTCCACACCGGGCGCACATCAGGCACGTACAGGTTCGAGATCGGGTGGAACACCACATCGAAACTGTCGTTGGCGAACGCATGCAGATCGCGCATGTCACCCTGTACGGTGCGCAGCTGCAGGCCGTCACGCGCAGCGACCCTGCGGTCCTGTTCCAGCTGCCCGTCGGACAGATCGAACACGGTGACGTCTGCCCCAGCCGCCGCCAGCACCGGCGCCTGCTGGCCGCCCCCCGAGGCCAGGCACAGGATGCGACGGCCGCGCACGTCACCCAGCCAGTCCAGCGGCAGCGCGCGGGGCGTCAGGTGCACCTGCCAGCGGCCTTCGCGCGCGGCGGCGATCGTTGCGCTTTCCACCGGGCGCGACCATTCGCGCACTTCGCTGGCCTGTCGGTCCCAGGCGGCACGGTTGTGGTCGATCAAGGCCTGTCCATGGTTCATGCGTGCTCCTTGCCCGGTGGGCGCCAATCCAGATCCTGGAAGGCCGGGCTGGCGAAACACTCGCCCAGGAAATCCAGGAATCGCCGCATGATAGCGGGCTGCTGGCGCCGTGACGCGTACACGGCATGAATGCCCAGTTCGTCCAGGCTGAAATCGGGCAGCAGTTCGATCAGCTCGCCACTGCGCAGCAGCGGCGCCACCTGGTAGGTCGGCAGCATGGCGATGCCGGCGCCGGCGCGCACCGCCTCCAGCAGCAGCGAGGCCTCGTTGGCGCTGATGTTGCCGCCCACCGCCACCGACAGCGAACGACCGTCGCGGTGCAGCTGCCAGAGGCTCTTGCCGACGTAATGATGGGTCAGGCAGTTGTGCGCGGCCAGATGCTCCGGCGCGGTCGGCGTGCCACGCGCCTGCAGGTAGGACGGCGTCGCGCACAGCACCGAGCGGCAGGTGGCCAGTCGCCGTGCGATCAGGCTGGGGTCGATCTGGCGCGCGATGCGCACAGCCAGGTCCACCCGCTCTTCCACCAGGTTCACCGTGCGGTCGACCAGCAGCAGCTCGATGCGCGCCGCCGGATGGCGCGCGACGAAGCCAGCCACCGCCCGTGCCAGATGGCTCTGCCCGAACGAGACGCTGGCGGTCACCCGCAACGTGCCATGCGGCTCGGGATCATCGCTGGCCAGTTCGCCCTGCAGTTCTTCACCGATCGCCAGCATCTGCCGGAAGCGCGCCAGTGCCGCCTCGCCAGGACCGGTCAGGCTGACCCGGCGCGTGGTCCGGTGCAACAGGCGTGCGCCCAGCCAGCCCTCGACCTCGGCCAGGTAGCGGCTGACCATCGCCCGCGACATGTCCAGCACCTCGGCGGCGGCGGTGAGGCTGCCGCGCTCGGCCACCTCGACGAAGACGGTCATGGCGGTCAATCGGTCCATATGCTCGATCCATGCAACAAACAAGCGCGTTATACGCTGTTTTTCGATCAACTGCAGCAGCCTAGAGTGGCCCCATTCCCACCCCACACCGCCCCACGGAGTCCTGCCATGAAGATCGCCCTCGTTGGTTCCACCGGCAACATCGGCCGCCAGATCGCCCGCCACGCGCTGGCCCGCGGCTACGAACTCACCGTCATCGTGCGCAGCGCACAGGATCTTCCGGCGGAACTGGCCGGTGCCCACCCGGTGATCGCCTCGCTGGATGACCAGGACGCCCTGGTCGCCGCCATCACCGGCCACGACGTGCTGGCCAGTGCTTACGGCCCGCGTCCGGGCGATGACATCGGCCGCGTCGGCGAGGTCGCCGCGCAGCTGGCTGCGGCCGCACGCAAGGCCGGTGTACCGCGCCTGGTGGTGGTCGGTGGCGCCGGCAGCCTGGAAGTGGCGCCGGGCGTGCAGCTGGTCGATACCCCCACCTTCCCGGAGGCCTACAAGCCGTACGCACTGGCCCATCGTGAAGCCTTCAACCGCCTGCAGGCGGTGGATGACCTGGACTGGACCTTCTTCTCGCCGGCCGCCGAAATCGGCCCGGGCGAAGAGCGTGGCCAGTACCGCGTGCAGCCCAAGGCCTTCCTGGCCGATGCCAGCGGCCACAGCCGCATCAGCTACGCCGACTACGGCGCGGCGTTCGTCGCCGAGCTGGAAGCACACCAGTACCCAAAGCAGATCATCACTGCGGCGTACTGATGCCAGGCCGCCGGGCATGGCCCGGCGCTACCCCCCTGTGAGCCAGGCCCACGCTCGGCTCGCCGTCCGCCACAAGGAATGCCCCATGCGTACCGCTGCCTTGCTGCTCCCCCTCGCCCTGGCCGCCAGCTTCACCAGT
>NZ_JAOCFV010000092.1:0-8190 GCF_029842145.1 Stenotrophomonas sp. GD03794 | reverse complement strand
TGACCGCCATCGCTGCGTCGTGGATCACTTCCGACAGCGACGGGTGAGCGTGGCAGATGCGGGCCAGGTCATCGGCCGAGCCGCTGAACTCCATGGTCAGCACGCCTTCGTGCACCAGCTCGGAGACGTTGGCGCCGACCAGGTGCATGCCGAGGATGCGATCGGTTTCGGCATGGGCCAGGATCTTCACGAAGCCTGCCGGCTCGATCATCGCCACGGCACGGCCGTTGGCGGCGAACGGGAAGCTGCCGGCCTTGTACGGGATGCCTTCGGCCTTCAGCTGGGCTTCGGTCTTGCCGACCCACGCCAGCTCCGGCTCGGTGTAGATGACCCACGGGATGGTGTCGAAGTTGACGTGGCCCGGCAGGCCGGCGATCAGCTCAGCCACCGCGATGCCTTCCTCGAAGCCCTTGTGCGCCAGCATCGGGCCGCGCACGCAGTCGCCGACCGCCCACACGCCGTTGACGCCGGTGTGGCAGTGCGCGTCGACTTCGATCTGGCCGCGCTCGTTGATCTTGACGCCGGTGCCTTCGGCCAGCAGGCCCTTGGTGGCGGCGCGACGGCCAACGGCCACCAGCAGCTTGTCCACGGTCAGGGTCTTTTCGCCTTCGCTGTCGGTGTAGGTGACAACGACTTCCTTCTTCTTGCCCTTGCCGGTGATCTCGGTCTTGGAGACCTTGGCGCCGAGGCGGATGTCCAGGCCCTGCTTCTTGAATTCCTTGGCAGCGGTCTTGGCCACTTCGGCGTCGGCCACGGCCAGGAACTCCGGCAGTGCTTCCAGGATGGTGACTTCAGCGCCCAGGCGCTTCCACACGCTGCCCAGTTCCAGGCCGATCACGCCGGCGCCGATCACGGCCAGGCGGTTCGGCACTTCGGTGAAGTCCAGGCCGCCGACGTTGTCGACGATGGTCTCGCCGTCGAACTTGGCGAACGGCAGTTCGATCGAATCCGAACCGGCCGCGATGATGACGTTGGTGCCCTTCAGCTCGACGATGGAACCGTCATGCTGGGTGACCTTGACCACGTTGCCCGGCTGCAGTTCGCCGAAGCCGTAGTAGGCGGCGACCTTGTTGGCCTTGAACAGCATGCCGATGCCGCCGGTGAACTGCTTGACGATCTTGTCCTTGCGGCCAACCATCGCCTCGACGTCGATCTTGGCATCCTTGAAGCTGATGCCGTGGTCGCCAAAGATGTGGCCCATGTTCCAGAACTGGCGCGAGGAATCCAGCAGCGCCTTGGACGGGATGCAGCCCACGCGCAGGCAGGTGCCGCCCAGCGCCGGCTTGCCGTCCTTGCCCAGCGCTGCGTCGATGCAGGCGGTCTTCAGGCCCAGCTGGGCCGCGCGGATGGCAGCGTGGTAACCGGCCGGGCCGGCACCGATGACGACGACGTCGAATTGTTCAGCCATTGAATTATTCCTTGATGCATTACCAGAACCCCTCCGCGCAGGCGCGGAGGGGCGGGAGGTTTCTTACAGGCCGAACAGCATGCGGCCCGGGTTTTCCAGCTGGTTCTTGATGTCCACCAGGAACTGCACCGAGTCCTTGCCGTCGATGATGCGGTGGTCGTACGACAGCGCCAGGTACATCATCGGCGCGATCACGACCTGGCCGTTCTGGGCGATCGGACGCTCCTTGATGGCATGCATGCCCAGGATGGCGCTCTGCGGCGGGTTGATGATCGGGGTCGACAGCAGCGAACCGAAGGTGCCGCCGTTGGTCACGGTGAAGGTGCCACCCTGCAGTTCTTCCAGGCTCAGCTTGCCGTCACGGGCCTTCTTGGCGTAGTCGGCGATGGTCTTCTCGATGTCGGCGAACGACATGCGCTCGACGTTGCGCAGCACCGGCGTGACCAGGCCCTTCTCGGTCGACACGGCGATCGAGATGTCCGAGTAGCCGTGGTAGATGATGTCGTCGCCGTCGATCGAGGCGTTGACCAGCGGGAAGCGCTGCAGGGCATTGGCAGCGGCCTTCACGAAGAAGCTCATGAAGCCCAGCTTGATGCCGTGTGCCTTGACGAACTCGTCCTGCAGTTCCTTGCGCGCAGCCGAGACCTTGGACAGGTCGACTTCGTTGAAGGTGGTCAGCATGGCAGTGGAGTTCTTCGACTCCATCAGGCGCTCGGCGATGCGCTTGCGGATGCGGGTCATCGGCACGCGCTCTTCCGGACGTGCGCCACCGGCCTTGCCGGCGCCGCCGTTGCGGGCGAAGTTGACGATGTCTTCCTTGGTCACCGCGCCGCGACGGCCGGTGCCGTCGACGTCGGCCGGGTTCACGCCTTCGGTGATGGCAGTGAAGCGGGCGCCCGGCGGCAGCGCGTCGGCGGCCGACTTGGCAGCCGGGGCCGGAGCGGCGGCAGCGGCCGGCGCAGCGGCGGCCGGGGCAGCGGCAGCAGCCGGAGCGGCTTCAGCGGCCGGAGCCGGGGCAGCAGCCACGGCGCCTTCCTCGATGATCGCCACGACCTGGCTGGAGGTCACGGTCGAGCCTTCGGCGAACTTGATTTCCTTGAGCACGCCGTCGACCGGCGACGGCACTTCCAGGACGACCTTGTCGGTTTCCAGGTCAAGCAGGTTTTCGTCGCGCTTGACGGCGTCGCCCACCTTCTTGTGCCAGGTGGCGATGGTGCCGTCGGCGACGGATTCGGGCAGTACCGGGGCTTTGACTTCGGTGGCCATTGCGGGAGCTTCCTGGTTTGTCTTCTAAATAGGGGGAGGATTATTCAGCGAACGTGTCGTTGAACGGGTTGACCAGTGCGTCGGCGACCAGCTGCTGCTGTTCGCGGACGTGGTCAGCCATGTGACCGGCAGCCGGCGAAGCCGAACGTGCGCGACCGGCGTAGTGCAGGTTCTGGCCATCGGCCAGGCAGAACTGCAGGTGGTGGCGGATCTGGTACCACGCACCCTGGTTCTGCGGTTCTTCCTGCGTCCACACCACGTCGGTGGCCTTGCCGTACTTCTTCAGTTCGGCAGCCAGCAGCGCACGCGGGAACGGGTACAGCTGCTCCACGCGGATGATCGCCACGTCGTCCTGGCCACGCTTGGTCTGGTCTTCCAGCAGGTCGTAGTAGACCTTGCCCGAGCACAGCACCACGCGCTTGACCTTCTTGGCGTCCGCATTGGCGTCGCCGATCAGGTGCTGGAACTCGCCGTTGGCCAGTTCGTCCAGGGTCGACACGGCCAGCTTGTGGCGCAGCAGCGACTTCGGCGACATCACCACCAGCGGCTTGCGGGTGGTCAGGTGCTGCTGGCGGCGCAGCATGTGGAAGGCCTGCGCCGGGGTCGACGGCACCACCACCAGCATGTTCTCCAGCGCGCACAGCTGCAGGAAGCGCTCCAGGCGCGCCGAACTGTGTTCCGGGCCCTGACCTTCATAGCCATGCGGCAGCAGCAGGGTCAGGCCGGAGATGCGGCCCCACTTGGCTTCACCGGCGGCGATGAACTGGTCGATGACGACCTGGGCACCGTTGGCGAAGTCGCCGAACTGGCCTTCCCAGATGCACAGCGTGTTCGGATCGGTGGTGGAGAAGCCGTACTCGTAGGCCATCACCGCTTCTTCGCTCAGCAGCGAATCGATGACGGTGGCCTTCTCCGGCGAATCCACCAGCTGCCGCAGCGGCATGTAGTAGTTGTCGGTCTTCTGGTCGTGCAGGATCGCGTGGCGGTGCGTGAACGTACCGCGGCCCACGTCCTGGCCGACCAGGCGCAGGGCACTGCCTTCGTCGAGCAGGGTGGCGTACGCCAGGTTCTCGGCAAAGCCCCAGTCGCCCGGGATCTCGCCGGCGGCCATCTTGCGGCGGTCGTCGTAGACCTTGGCCACGCGCGAGTGCAGCTGCACTTCGTCCGGAATGGTGTTGATCAGCTTGGCCAGCTCGACCAGCTTGTTCTTCTCGACCTTGGTCGAGATCGGGTCGGACAGCTTGCCTTCCAGCAGCTTCGGCCAATCGACGAACAGCGGGCTGGTCGGCGGGGTCTTCTCGACCTTGGCCAGCTCGGTGGTCACTTCACCGGCATCCAGCTTCTCGCGGTAGGCATCGACCATCGCCTTGCCGGCACCGGCGGCGATCACGCCCGCCTTTTCCAGCTGCTCGGCGTACATCTCGCGGGTGGTGGCGTGCTTGCGGATCACCTGGTACATCAGCGGCTGGGTGATCGCCGGTTCGTCGGCCTCGTTGTGGCCCCAGCGGCGGTAGCACATCAGGTCGATGACCACGTCCTTGGCGAACTTCTGGCGGAACTCGAAGGCCAGCTGCGCGGCGAACACAACCGCTTCCGGATCATCGCCGTTCACGTGCAGCACCGGGGCGGCGATCATCTTCGCCACGTCGGTGGCATAGCGCGTGGAACGCGTATCCAGCGGGTTGGAGGTGGTGAAGCCGACCTGGTTGTTGACCACGATGTGCACGGTGCCGCCGACGGCGAAGCCGCGGGCCTGCGACATCTGGAACAGTTCCATGACCACGCCCTGGCCGGAGAAGGCCGCGTCGCCGTGGATCAGGATCGGCATGACCTGCTTGCGCGCGGTGTCCTTGCGGCGCTCCTGGCGCGAACGCACGGAACCGGCCACGACCGGGTCGGCGATTTCCAGGTGCGACGGGTTGAACGCCAGCGCCAGGTGCACCGGGCCGCCGTCGGTAGCGACGTCGGCGGAGAAGCCCATGTGGTACTTCACGTCACCGGCCGAGGCGTGCTCGTCGTGCTCGAACTTGCCTTCGAATTCGTCGAACAGCTTGCGCGGGTTCTTGCCCAGGGTGTTGACCAGCACGTTCAGGCGGCCGCGGTGGGCCATGCCGATCACCACGTCCTTGACGCCATCCTTGCCGGCGCTGCGGATGATGGTGTCCATCATCGGGATCAGCGAGTCGCCGCCTTCCAGCGAGAAGCGCTTCTGGCCGACGTACTTGGTATGCAGGTAGCGCTCCAGGCCCTCAGCCGCGGTCAGACGCTCCAGCGTGCGGCGCTGGGTGTCAGCGTCCAGCTGGTAGTTGCCACCGGCCAGTTCCAGCTTCTTGTAGATCCACTGGCGCTGCTCGACCTCGGAGATGTGCATGAACTCCGCACCGATCGAGCCGGTGTAGGTCGCCTTCAGGCGTGCCAGCAGGTCGCGCAGCTTCATGCGCGGCTGGCCACCGACGCCGCCGGTGCTGAACTCGCTGTTGAGGTCGCCATCGGACAGGCTGTGGAACGGCAGGCCCAGGTCCGGGGTGTTGACCGGTGCGGCCAGGCCCAGCGGATCGAGGCGGGCGTCCAGGTGGCCGCGCGAACGGTAGGCAGTGATCAGACGACCGACATTGCGCTCGCGCTCGTCGCCTGCACCGTTGCCGGTACCGGCCTTCAGCGCATCCTTGGCCGCGTCCGCAATGTGGGAGATGACGGCCGAGTGCGGAATGTCACCTGCTTCGCGGCCCTTGAAGCCGTCGAAGTAGGTTTTCCATTTGGGATCGACACTATCCGGGGAGACCAGGTACTGCTCGTACAGGTCCTCGACATAGGAGGCGTTGCCGCCGGCGAGTTGCGAAGATTGCGCAAACTGCTTCAGTTGATTGTCCACGATGGAGGGTGTTGATTCGCTTTGTGGGGTATGGCTTCAGAAGGACCCGGCAGGAAGATGAATAGCCCTGCGCGGGCGCGTTCAAACAGCCAAATTGTACCCCCAACCGGACACGAAGGGGCACAACCGGAGGTATCGCGCGTCCCCCGGTGCCGCTTCCAGACAGGTTGAGTCAGCCAGCTCCGCTCAGATGCCGAGCGCGCGCAGTTCGCTGCAATCACGCGAACGGTCCCAGACGCGCTGCAATTGCTGCTCGAACGGCTGCGAACGTGCCGGCAGCGCGATCCCGGCCTCACCGTCGAGCCGATGCCCGATCAGACGAAAGTAGAAGTCGCCCGCATCGTTGAGCAGGCAGGCCGAGGCCAGCGCACGGTCGACCGGATCGCTGACCTCGCGGAACTGGATCACGCTGGGCAGGCGCTGGGCCAGCGCCAGCAGCGGTGCCCCGGCAGAGGCGATCGCGGCGGCGTCGTGCACGATCACCCGCAGCTGCTTGTCGTGGCGGGCGGTGACGAAGCGCCGCAGGGCGGTCTGTACCGGGGGCGCGTCGAGCAGCCCGGGGTCCAGCTGGCGGCTGTGCAGCCACAGCTGGCGACGGGCGCGGTGGATGATGGCCGTGGTGATGGCCACCGCCTCGGCGCGGCTGTCGATGGCGCTGGCCGCGCCCAGCCGGCGGCGCATCTGCTGGTGGCCGATGCCGGCCTCCTCGAACACCTCGCCTTCGGGCAGGAAACCCTGGCGGGCATAGAAGTCACGGGCGGGCAGCTGGGCGTGCAGATGCAGCTCGGCCAGGCCGAGCCGGCGCCCGGCCTCCACCAGTGCTTCCAGCAGGGCCTCGCCGACCCCGTGGCTGCGATGGCTGGCCAGCACCGCCATGCGGCCGATACGGCCATCCGGGGCCAGCCGGCCGGTGCCGACCGGCTGATTGTCAGCGTCCAGCGCCAGCACATGGGCACTGACCGGGTCCAGCGCATCGCGTTCCAGCTCGGCGGCGATGCCCTGTTCCTGCACGAACACGCGTTGGCGCACCTCGTGGATGGCAACGTGGGCATCGGCGTGGCTGACCTGCTGGACCCGGATCATGGTGGCGACTCAGGCGCGGCCAGCACCGCTGTCGTCTTCCTCGTCGTCCTCGAAGTTGACGATGACCTCGATGCCGTCGTCGTGCACGGTCACGGAGTGGACATCGTCGGACACCGCGTCGGCGTCGATCGCATCCACGCGGTCGCGGCCTTCGACGACCTCGCCGAGCACCACGGCATCCTCGCCGTCGTCCTCGTCTTCGGCGTCATAGATCTCGTTCGGGTCGATCAGCTGGAACACGCCGCCGACCAGCAGCTGCTGGACCACGGCACGGCCCTTGTCGGACAGGCCGCGATAGGCGGCGGCGTCCAGCTGTTCGGCGCCAGCCAGGCGCTGCGCGTCCTTCACCGGCAGCGCGAAGTCCTGGCCGCTGACGTACAGGCTGGCGCCGCGCTTGGCCCGGCGCCAGGCCAGGCGGGCCCACGGGTGGCGCTGCAGCAGCAGGCCCGAGGCCAGGGCCTGGACCACTTCTTCCTGTGCCGGTGCGGCCTGGTGGGCCATCACTTCGCCGGCGGCGCGGTAGGTGGTGATGAAGCGACCAAACCAGTCACCCAGCTTGTCCGGGTCGTTCATGCGGATGGCGTTGAGGGCGGTGATCACACGTGCCATCGCCACTGTGTCGATTTCGTTCGGATCGGCCGGCACCTTCAGGTCGGCGTCCTGGTAGCGGGTGTTCTCGTCGGCATCCGCGATCAGGGTGTCCAGGTAGTCACTGATCAGCTCGGCCGAGGACGGCGCACGCATGCCGAACGAGAAGGTCAGGCACGGGTCTTCGGCCACGCCGTGGTGCGGCACGTTCGGCGGCAGGTACAGCATGTCACCCGGCGCCAGCACCCAGTCGTGGGTCGGCTTGAACACCTTCAGCAGCTTCAGCTCCACGTCCGGGCGGAAGCCCAGCGGCGGCTGCTTGCCCTTGATCGATTCGCTGGCATCGATCTGCCATCGGCGGTGGCCATGGGCCTGCAGCAGGAACACGTCGTACTGGTCGACATGGGCGCCGACCGAGCCGCCGGTGGCGGCGAAGCTGATCATCACGTCATCCATGCGCCAGCGCGGCAGGAAGCGGAAGTGCTCGATCAGGGCGCGCACGTCCGGGTCCCACTTGTCCACGTCCTGCACCAGCAGGGTCCAGTCGTGGTCGGGCAGGGCGGGGAACACGTCTTCCTGGAACGGGCCGGTGCGCACGCGCCAGCCGTCCTGGGTCTTGTCGTGCTCGATCAGGCGTGCCAGCACGCCTTCCTCGCAGGCCAGCCCGGCCAGGTCTTCCGGCTGCACCGGGGTCTGGAAGTCCGGGAAGGCATTGCGGATCAGCAACGGGCGCTTCTGCCAGAAGTCGCGCAGGAAGGTGGCCGGCGCCATGCCCAGCGGCTGGCCGGGGCGGGCGGTGACTTCGATCAGGGGGGCGGAGGACTTGCGGGCGGCCATGGGGGAATCCTTGCAGCGGAAAGCGGGAGGGGCGGCACGGCGGGCCGCCTGAGATCTCCATTGTCCGCCGTTCGTGGGCATTGCGCACGTGCGCGGGTTTGTCGCGGGGTGTCCGGCCAACGGCGGAGCCCCTCGT
>NZ_JAOCFV010000091.1:0-9837 GCF_029842145.1 Stenotrophomonas sp. GD03794 | reverse complement strand
CCCCCGCAACCGGACCCACCCCGCCTTCGACAGGTTCCTGCGATCTGTCGGGACGGCGTTCTGCGTTGCTGTTGGTGGGTGTCGACCTTGGTCGACACAATGAACACGGCAACAACCGATGGGGTCAGATCCGTTTTCCTATGGAAAACGGATCTGACCCCAACCATTTCAAATGGCCTGCAATGCGCTGGACGCCAGCGCTGACAACGGCGAGGATGGAGGCTGGTTCTTCTGGCTGGCCCTGCATGGCGCAACGCATCCTTGAACCCGGTGAGATCGAGACGCTGGCCTCGCGCGATGTTCCGCGCATCATCCTGCCCGATACCGCGTCGCTGTTTGCCGGACGTGCGGACCGCCTGCGCAGTCTGGCTGCACACAGTGCCATCGGTGGTTACCTGCAGCTTCTGGCGGCGCTGGCTGATGCGCAGCAGGCGCTGCTGGAGGATCTGACACCGCAGCAACGCGAGGAACTTCAGGCACAGGCGCGTGCACAGCAGTCGAGTGCGGCGGCCGGCGCCGGGATGCCGTTGCGGCCGGCCAACACACTTCAGCTGGATGGCTGTTGGCGCGGCTGGCTGCGCACGCTATGCCAGCACTGCGCTGAAGAAGCCGGCCTGCCGGCGGAAACCCGCCAGGAACTGCAGCGCGTTGCTGCTGCCGATGACGCGTGGCTGGATGCGCAGGCGCATGCGGTGCTGGAGCGTGATGACGCGCCGTCGGTGGATGCGGTGGCTGCGCTGCTGGTGATGAACGCGCTGCAGGTCTACTGGGCGGTACTGGCGGACAGCTTCCGCCCCACCGACCTGAAGCCGCTGGCCGATGCACCGGGGCTGTGCCCGCTGTGCGGCACCCTGCCGGTGGTCAGCGTGGTGCAGGCGCGGCCGCCCTATGCCTCCTACCGCTACCTGTCGTGCTCGCTGTGTGCCTGCCAGTGGCACTACGTACGCGTGCAGTGCAGCCAGTGTGGTGCCGCCGGCAAGGACATCGCCTATCGCGCCCTGGCCGATGTGGACGGCGACAGCGGCGAGGCGGTGCGCGAGAGCGCGGTCCGTGCCGAGACCTGCGACCACTGCCACAGCTACCGCAAGATCCTGTATCTGGAGAAAGACCCGTCGCTGGAGCCGGTGGCCGACGACCTCGGCACGCTGGCGCTGGACCTGCTGCTGGGCGAGGAAGGGTATGCGCGCGCCAGCCAGAATCCGCTGCTGTGGCAATCCGACGGCGAGTGAGGCGATGACAGCCACGCCCCCCACCCCGGCATCGGCCGCTGCCCTGCCCTCGCTGGACCGGTTGCTGCGCCTGCCTGCCTTGGCAGCACTGATCGAGGGCCACGGCCGCAGCCGTATCACCCAGCTGCTGCGTTCGCACCTGCAGGTGCTGCGCGACCGTATCAGCGCCGGCCAGCTCTCGGCCACGCAGCTGCAGGAAGCGGTTGACGGCCCGGCGCTGGTGGCAGCAGTCGAGGCCGCACTGGCCGCTGACGCACGGCAGGATCTGCAGCCGATGTTCAATCTGACCGGCACCGTGCTGCACACCAATCTCGGCCGCGCCTTGCTGCCGGATGCCGCCGTGCACGCGGTCACCCGCGCGATGACCGCGCCGGTGGATCTTGAATTCGACATCAGCCGCGGCCGTCGCGGCGACCGCGATGCACGGGTGCAGGCATTGGTCTGCGAACTGACCGGCGCTGAAGCCGCCACCGTGGTCAACAACAATGCGGCGGCGGTCCTGCTGCTGCTCAACAGCCTGGCCAACCGTCGCGACGTGGTGGTGTCACGCGGCGAGCTGGTGGAGATCGGTGGCGCCTTCCGCATTCCCGATGTGATGCGCAGTGCCGGCGCGCGGCTGCTGGAAGTGGGCACCACCAACCGCACCCACCCCGCCGACTTCGCCAATGCCATCGGCGCGCGCACCGCGCTGCTGATGGAGGTGCACGCCAGCAACTACGCGATCACCGGCTTCACCGCCAAGGTCGACACCGCAGCGATGGCAGCGATCGCGCACGAGCACGGCCTGCCGCTGGTGGTGGACCTGGGCAGTGGCAGCCTGTGCGATCTGGCGGCCTTCGGCCTGCCGCACGAGCCCACCGTGCAGGAAACGCTGGCGGCCGGCGCCGACCTGGTGTCGTTCAGTGGCGACAAGCTGCTGGGTGGTCCGCAGGCCGGCATCATCGCCGGTCGCGCCGACCTGATCGCGCGGATCAACCGCAACCCGCTGAAGCGGGCACTGCGCATGGACAAGATGGGCCTGGCCGCACTGGAAGCGGTGCTGGCCCTGTACCGCGAGCCGGAGCTGCTGGCACAGCGACTGCCGACCCTGCGCACCCTGTCACGCACGCAGGAGGACCTCGACGTGCAGGCTCAGCGCCTGCTGCAGCCGATGCGTTCCGTGCTCGCGGCCGACTACGATCTTGAACGGTCACCAATGCAGAGCCAGATCGGCAGCGGCGCCCAGCCACAGGCGCAGCTGGCCAGCGCCGGACTGCGCATTACCAGCGCGCGCCGTGGCGGACTGGATCGCCTGGCCAAGCGCTTGCGTCAGCTGCCGCGGCCCGTGCTGGGCCGCATTGCCGATGACGCGCTGTGGCTGGACCTGCGCTGCCTGGAACCGGCCGACGAAGCCGACTTCCTCGCCCAGTGGAGCACGCTGCAGGCATGATCGTCGGCACCGCCGGGCATATCGACCATGGCAAAACCAGCCTGGTACGCGCACTGACCGGCATCGAAACCGATCGCCTGCAGGAAGAGCGAACGCGCGGTATATCGATCGAACTGGGCTACGCCTATGTCCCGGTGGAAAGCAGGCACGTCGAAGGCCCCGCCGCGACGCTGGGCTTCGTCGACGTGCCAGGCCATGAGCGCTTCGTGCATACGATGGTGGCCGGCGCCACGGGTATCGATGTCGCTCTGCTGGTGATCGCTGCCGACGACGGCGTGATGCCACAGACCCGCGAGCATCTGGCGATCCTGCAGCTGCTGGGCGTGGATCGTGGTGCGGTGGCCCTGACCAAGATCGACCGTGTGGATGCGGCGCGCCTCGCCCGGGTCGAGATCGAGATTGCCGCGCTGCTGGCCGCGACACCGCTGCAGGATTCCCCTCTGTTCGCCTGCAACAGCACCGCACCCGACGATGCCGGCATCAACGCACTGCGTACCCAGCTGCACGCGTGGGCGGCGGACGATGCCAGCACACGCCAGGCCGAACTGCGCAGCGAACTGTTCCGCATGCCGGTGGACCGCGTGTTCTCGCTGGCCGGCCACGGCACGCTGGTGACCGGCGCGGTGCATGGCGGCATCGCGGCGGTGGGTGAGCATCTGCAGCTGATGCCGGCCGCCACCGACGTGCGCGTGCGCAGCATCCACGCGCAGAACCAGGCCAGCGAGCACGCGATGGCTGGGCAACGCTGCGCGCTGAACCTGGCCGCCATCGCCCGCGACGACATCCACCGGGGCGACTGGATCGCCGATCCACGCGCGCTGCTGGCCACTACCCGCGTCGACGTGCGCCTGCGGCTGTCCGCGTTGGCCGCACCGTTGCGCGACTGGGTACCGCTGCATATTCACTGGGGCACGACGCACCGGCAGGCCCATGTAGTACTGCTGGAAGACCACGACCACGGCGATGGTCAGTTGGTGCAGCTGGTGTTCGATGCACCAGTCTGCGCGATGTGTGGCGATCGTTTCATCGCCCGTGATTCAGCAGCCACCCACACACTGGGCGGTGGCGTCGTGCTCGATCCGGATCCTCCGCAGCGGCGTCGGCGCAGTCCTGCGCGGCTGGCCTGGCTGGGGGCACTGGAGCAGCTGGCGGCCGGTGCCGGTGTTGTCCCGCTGCTGCAGCAGGCACCTGCCGGCATTCCCCTCACCGCGCTGCAACGCTATTGCCGACGCGCCGCCGACCGCATCGACCTGCCCGAGGACGCGCGACGCATCGCGACCCGCGATGACGCGGTGATCATCCTCGCCTCGCACTGGCAGGCGCTGCGCGAGCAGGTGATCACCTCGCTGCGCGGCTGGCACGAGCGACGCCCCGACGAACCCGGCGTCGACAGCGGACGCCTGCAGCGCAGCACCCTGCCCATGCTGGCGAGCGACCTGTGGAATGCGCTGCTGCAGGATCTGCTCGCCGATGGCACGCTGCAGCGCGTGGGCGCGTGGTGGCGCCTTCCCGGCCATCACCATGCGCCACCGGAACGCGAACGTCTCCTGCTGGAACGCGTGCTGCCGCAACTGCATGCCGGTGGCTTCGATCCACCGTGGGTGCGCACCCTGGCCGCCGACGTCGGTCTGGCCGAAGATGAGGTCCGCGCGGTCCTGCGCCGCGCCGCCGCACGTGGTGAACTGTTCCAGGTGGTGCCCGACCTGTTCTATGCGCCGGCCCGCATCGCCGAGCTGGCCGCGATCGTCGCGCAGCTGTCACAGGCCACCGGCACGGTGGATGCGGCGGCCTTCCGCGATGCCATCGGCCTGGGCCGCAAACGCAGCATCCAGATCTTGGAGTTCTTCAATCGCGTTGGCTACACTCGACGCGTCGGTGACCAGCATCGGCCGCGCGGCGACCTGCAGTGGAACGCAGCCCGCGACTGAGCCCACCGGTACCGCCGTACTTTCGGAAGGCATGCGCATCCGGGCATGCGGCTGGGCTTCAAACCCAGTAGGGGGCGTCGATCGTTCCCTGGTAGGTTCGACTCCTGCTGCCTTCCGCCATTCGTGTTTCCGCAGGAGATGTCGGCATGGCCACGCACGCGCAGTCCCCCGCTCCTTCAACGGCTGATGCCCCGCAACGACTGACGTCTCTCGCGCATGGCGGTGGCTGCGGCTGCAAGATCGCGCCGGGTGTGCTGACCGAACTGCTGCGTGGCGTTCCAGCGCTTCCCGCACCGGCCGAACTGCTGGTCGGCCGCGAGACCAGCGACGACGCCGCGGTGTACCGCCTCGATGACCGGCAGGCGATCGTCGCCACCACCGATTTCTTCATGCCGATTGTCGACGACCCGTTCGACTTCGGCCGCATCGCCGCCACCAATGCGCTGTCGGACCTGTACGCGATGGGCGCGCGGCCACTGTTCGCGCTGGCCATCGTCGGCATGCCGATCAACAGCCTGCCGCAGGACGCCATCCGCGGCATCCTGCAGGGTGGCGAACGCGCCTGCGCTGATGCCGGCATCGTGGTGGCTGGTGGCCACAGCATCGATTCGGTGGAGCCCATCTACGGCCTGGCCGCGATCGGCGTGCTCGATCCGCAGCGGCTCAAGCGCAATGCCGATGCCCGCGCAGGCGATGTGCTGGTGCTGGGCAAGCCGTTGGGCGTGGGCGTGTATTCGTCAGCACTGAAGAAGGAAGTGCTGGACGCCGACGGGTACCGGCAGATGATCGAGTCGACCACGCGCCTGAACACTGTCGGCGTGCCACTGGCTGCGCTGGACGGCGTGCACGCGATGACCGACGTGACCGGTTTCGGCCTGCTGGGCCACCTGCTGGAAGTGTGCCGGGCCAGTGGGGTGGCTGCCGAGGTGGACAGTACCCAGGTGCCGCTGCTACCTCAGGCCCTGCAACTTCTGCAGCGCGGCTGCGTGACCGGCGCGTCCCACCGCAACTGGGCCTCGTATGGCGCCGACGTGCGCTTCGCCGACGGGTTGCCAGCACACTGGCAGCCACTGCTGACCGACCCACAGACCAGCGGCGGCCTGCTGGTGTCCTGCGCCCCGGAAGCGGTGGATGCGGTGCTGGCCTGCTTCCACGACGCCGGGTTCGGCCAGGCGGCCGTGGTGGGACGGTTGGGCGAGGGAACGCCGGGCGTCAGCGTCCGCTGAGGCGCTGGAACGGCAAGGGCGCCCGAAGGCGCCCCTGCTGTAGCGCTGGATGCAGCATCACTCGATGTTCTGCACCTGTTCGCGGATCTGGTCGATCAGCACCTTCAGTTCCACCGCGGCATTGGACGTGCGGCTGTCCACCGACTTCGAGCCCAGCGTGTTGGCTTCGCGATTGAACTCCTGCAGCAGGAAGTCCAGGCGACGGCCGACCGGCTCGCGCTGCTTGAGCACGCGGCGGATCTCGACGATATGGCTGCCAAGACGGTCCAGTTCTTCATCCACGTCCAGCTTCTGCAGCCACAGCACCAGTTCCTGCTCGGCGCGGCCGGGGTCGACCGGGTGCGGCAGGTCGGCCAGGCGTGCGGCCAGCTTGGCGCGCTGGCCGTCGCGAATGGCCGGAATCAGCGTGCGGACGTCGGTGGCGATACGCTCGATGCCGTCCACGCGCTCGCTGATGGCCGCGGACAACTTGCCGCCTTCGCGCTCACGGGCCTCGACGAAGCCGTCCAGCACCTGGTCCAGCAGGGCCAGTGCCTCGACCTGCAGGGCGGCGGCATCGGTGGCCTCGCCGCGGGTCACGCCCGGCAGCTGCAGCAGGTCGGTGAAACTGACCTGCAGGTTGGGGAAATCGGAGGTCAGACGGTGCGCCAGGCGGCCCAGCTGGCCCAGCAGGGCCTCGTCCACCTGCAGGTTGGCGGCCGCTTCCGGCGCGCGCATGCGCATCACCAGATCCAGCTTGCCGCGGCTCAGGCGCGCGGCGATACGCTCGCGCAGCTGCGGCTCGAGCGCCCGCAGTTCCTCGGGCAGGCGGGTGCCGACCTCCAGGAAGCGGTGGTTGACCGAGCGCAGCTCGCAGCCCAGCGTGCCCCACGGGGTGACCCGCTCGCCGCCGGCGTAGGCGGTCATGCTTCGAATCATGGATTGTGTCCGGTGCGTGCAAAGGGGGAATGGTACCCTAGCGCCCTCACCAGAGCCCCCTTGCCCGCCCCGTGAAGGCTGCGGGCGTGGCGGCGTACTCCCTCGCCATTACGGAACCCGCACCATGTCCGATTCCCGCCCCAGCGGCCGCCAGCCCGACCAGCTCCGCCCGGTCGTCATCCAACGCGGCTTCACCCGCCACGCCGAAGGTTCGGTGCTGGTGTGCTTCGGTGAAACCCGTGTGCTGTGCACCGCCAGCGTCGAGAACCGCGTGCCGGGCTTCCTGCGCGGCAAGGGCGAAGGCTGGGTGACCGCCGAATACGGCATGCTGCCGCGCGCCACCCACACCCGCAGCGACCGCGAAGCGGCCCGTGGCAAGCAGGGCGGCCGCACCCTGGAGATCCAGCGCCTGATCGGCCGCAGCCTGCGTGCCTGCGTGGACCGCAACGCGCTGGGCGAGCGCACCATCACCCTCGACTGCGACGTGCTGCAGGCCGACGGTGGCACCCGCACCGCCGCCATCACCGGCGCCTACGTGGCCCTGGTCGATGCGGTGAACGTGCTGATGAAGCGTGGCGACATCAAGCGCAACCCGATCCTGGGCGCAGTGGCCGCGGTGTCGGTAGGCGTCTACCGCGGCACCCCGGTGCTGGACCTGGACTACGCCGAAGACAGCGACTGCGACACCGACATGAACGTGGTGATGAACGACGGCGGCGGCTTCATCGAGCTGCAGGGCACCGCCGAAGGCCATGCCTTCCGTCGTGACGAATTGGATGCGCTGCTGGGCCTGGCCGAAAAGGGCGTGGCCGAACTGCTGGCCGCACAGCAGGCAGCGCTGTCGGCATGAACCGGCGCCTTGCCCTGACCACGCTGGTGGTGGCCGACTACGACGAAGCCATTGCCTGGTACACCGGCAAGCTCGGCTTCGCACTGCTGGAGGACATCGACCAGGGCCACAAGCGCTGGGTGGTGGTGGGGCCGACCGACGGCAGCGCTGCCGCCCTGCTGCTGGCCCGTGCCAGCGACGAGGAACAGCGCAGCCGCATCGGCAACCAGACCGGTGGCCGCGTCGCCTTCTTCCTCAACACCGATGACTTCCACCGCGACCACACGGCGATGCTGGCCACCGGGGTCGAGTTCCTGGAAGCGCCGCGCGAAGAACCCTATGCAACGGTCGCGGTGTTCCGCGATCTGTATGGCAACACCTGGGACCTGCTGGAGCCCCGTCAATGAAGAAACTGGTACTGGCCAGCCACAACGCCGGCAAGCTGGTGGAGATGCAGGAGATCCTCGCCGACCTGCCGCTGCAGATCACCTCGGCCGCCGAGCTGGGCCTGGGCGACGTGGAAGAGACCGGCCTGACCTTCGTCGAGAACGCGCTGCTGAAGGCGCGCGCGGCCTGCGAAGCGACCGGCCTGCCGGCGCTGGCCGATGATTCCGGCCTGATCGTCGATGCCCTCGGCGGCGCACCCGGCCTGTACAGCGCGCGCTATGCCGGCCACCCGACCAACGCCGCGGCCAACAACGCCAAGCTGCTGGAGGCGATGGCCGACATTCCCGATGGCCAGCGCGGCGCCCGCTTCTATGCGGTGATCGTGCTGCTGCGCCACGCCACCGACCCGCAGCCACTGATCTGCGAAGGTCGCTGGGAAGGGCAGATCATCCGTGAACTGCGCGGCACGAATGGTTTCGGCTACAACCCGGTGTTCCTGGACACCACCCACGGCCTGACTGCCGCGGAGATGGAGCCGGCCCTGAAAAACGCCATCAGCCACCGTGCCATTGCCCTGCAACAGCTCAAGCAGCAGCTGGCGACGCTGTACTAACGCCACCCGATCGAACCAGGGAAGCCGGCCAGCGGCCGGCACTACCGAAGAAGCCCATGCCGCACGCCCACGACCACTGCAACCACCTGCCCGGCGAAGCCTGCTCCGCTGACCACGACAGCCCGCCGCGACTGGTGCCACCACCGCTGTCGCTGTACGTGCACCTGCCGTGGTGCGTGCGCAAGTGCCCGTACTGCGATTTCAATTCGCACCAGGCCAAGGGCGAACTGCCGTTCGACGCCTACATCGATGCGCTGCTGCGCGATCTCGACCAGGACCTGCCGCTGGTCTGGGGCCGGGTGGTGCACAGCGTGTTCTTCGGTGGCGGCACACCCAGCCTGTTCCCGCCGGAAGCAATCGACCGTTTCCTGCAACAGGCCAGCGCACGCCTGCGCTTCGCACCCAACGCCGAAATCACCCTGGAAACCAACCCGGGCACGGCCGAGCATGGCCGTTTCGACCGCTACCGCGCGGCCGGCGTGAACCGCCTCAGCTTCGGCATCCAGAGTTTCGACGATGCGATGCTCAAGCGCCTGGGCCGCATCCACGACAGTGGCGAAGCCGAGCGCGCGGTGAAGATGGCGCAGGACGCGGGCTACGACAACTTCAACATCGACCTGATGTACGCGCTGCCGGAACAGACCCTGGCCGGCGCCGAGTCCGATCTGGAGCGCGCGTTCGCACTGCAGCCGGCGCATATCTCGCACTACCAGCTGACCCTGGAACCGAACACGGTGTTCTTCGCGCGGCCGCCGCAGGGCATTCCCGATGAAGACAATGCCTGGGACATGCAGGAACACTGCCAGGCCCTGCTGGCGCAGGCCGGTTTCGGCCAGTACGAGGTGAGCGCCTACGCACGCCCTGGCCGGCAGAGCGCGCACAACCTGAACTACTGGCGTTTCGGCGACTACCTGGGCATCGGTGCCGGCGCGCACGGCAAGATCAGTTCGGGTGCCGAGGAACACGTGCTGCGACGCTGGAAGCTGAAGCATCCGCAGGCTTATCTGGACAGCGCGGGTACCCCGGCCTCGTTCGGCGGTGACGATGTGATCGCGCCTGAGCGCCTGCCCTTCGAGTACATGCTGAATCTGCTGCGCCTGCATGAAGGCTTCGGCCTGCGCGATTTCGAGTCGCGCACCGGGCTGCCGCGCCGCGTGCTCGATGCACCGCTGGCCGAGGCCGTGCAGCGCGGCTGGCTGGAGGTGACGGATGGCCATGTGCAGCCGACCGAGCTGGGCCGCCGATTCACCAACGATGTGGTGAGCCTGTTCCTGGAGG
>NZ_JAOCFV010000090.1:0-10115 GCF_029842145.1 Stenotrophomonas sp. GD03794 | reverse complement strand
CCGAAGGTCAGCTGGGTTCCGTCCTTCAGCTTGAGCTTCTCGGCCTGGCCGGCGTTGAGCTCCAGCACATAGCGCGCCGGGCCGCCGCTGGGGTAGGGCGGGCACATGTCGCCGGCCGAGCACGGCGGCACATCGCGCTGCTGGCTGACCAGCTTGCGCTGGCTGTCGAAGTACAGGATGTCCAGTGCGATCTTGGTGTTCTTCATCCAGTACGCCTGCATTTCTTCGCGGTCGTGGATGAACAGCATGCCGTGGTCGGCCGACATCTGGTCGCGGAACATCAGCCCGCGCGCGCGGGTTTCATCGTTGGTGGCCAGCTCAACCTGGTAGCGGGCGCCATCCAGCTCGACCCAGTGGCGGGCCGCGTCGGTGGCACAGCCGGTCAGGGCCAGCAGCGGAAGCATCAGCAGCGAACGCAACAGCGACATCGTCAGGATCCTTCGGAAGGGTCAGAGCACGACCGGCGGCTCGCCGCCGACGATCACCACATCGGCGCGACGGCGCGCGAACAGGCCGACGCAGACCACGCCCGGCAGCTGGTTGAGCTCGCGCTCCAGCTTTTCCGGATCGGTGATCTGCAGGTTGTGGATGTCCAGGATCTGGTTGCCGTTGTCGGTGACCACGCCTTCGCGCCAGGTCGGCTGGCCGCCGGTCATGTCGCGGATCTGGCGGGCGACCAGGCTGCGCGCCATCGGGATCACTTCCACCGGCAGCGGGAACTTGCCCAGCACCGGCACCTGCTTGCTCGGGTCGACGATGCAGATGAAGCGCTCGCTGGCCTCGGCGATGATCTTCTCGCGGGTCAGCGCGGCGCCGCCGCCCTTGATCAGGCACTTGTTGGCATCGCACTCATCGGCGCCGTCCACGTACAGTGACAGGTTGCCGCTGTGGTTCAGCTCGATCACTTCGATGCCATGCTGCTTCAGGCGCGCGGTGCTCTGCTCGGAGCTGGACACGGCACCCTTGATGCGGTGCTGGATGCGGGCCAGGGCATCGATGAAATAGGCGACGGTGGAACCGGTGCCGACACCGACGATCATGCCGTCTTCTACGTACTCGATGGCTTTCTCGGCGGCCAGGCGCTTGGCTTCGGACATGGGAGAACTCTCAGGCAGGGAATCAGGATTTCTTTTCCAGCGACAGCAGCAGCTTCCACTGCGCAGCCGTCACCGGGAACACCGACAGGCGGTTGCCCTTGGCAACCAGCGGGAAGCCCTCGCCGAGTTCTTCGGCGTGCAGCTTGATCTCGTCCAGCGCGATCACCTGCTTGAGCTTGCGGTCGAAGGCCACGTCCACCAGCATCCAGCGCGGGTTCTCGCGCGTGCTCTTGGGGTCGTGGTAGTCGGATTTCGGGTCGAACTGGGTGTCGTCCGGATAGGCCGGGCTGGCCACCGTGGCCAGGCCGACGATGCCGGGCACCTTGGTATTGGAGTGGTAGAACAGGATGCCGTCGCCCACCTGCATGCCATCGCGCATGAAATTGCGCGCCTGGTAGTTGCGCACCCCGTTCCAGGGTTCGACCTTGACCTTGGCCAGGTCATCGATGGAGAAGGCGTCCGGTTCGGACTTCATCAGCCAGTAGCGCTTGCGGGCGGTCATGCGTTCACGGGGGCAGCGGAGGGGAGCAGGGTGCCGTCTTCGGTGCAGATCGCATCCACCGGTACGTCCCACGACGCCACCGGCAAGGACTCGACCTGCTGCACCGCGAATGCAGCACCGACCAGCCAGGGCGGCGCCGGCCGGTCGTGGCGGAAGGCGAAGCTGCGATCATACCAGCCGCCCCCCATGCCCAGCCGCCGGCACTGTGCGTCGAAGCCCACCAGCGGGGTCACGACCAACGCCATCTGCGCCGGTTCCAGGGTGTCTTCCACGGCCACGTCCGGCTCGGGAATGCCATAGCGGTTGCTGGTCAGTGGCTGCCCGGGCCGCCACGGCGCAAAGCGCAGCACCTCGCCGGCCAGCACTGGCAGGCAGTAGGTGAGTCCTTCGGGCAGTTGCAGCTGCCAGCGGTGCAGGGCGATTTCGCCATCCAGCGCCCAGTAGCCGGCCACGGCGCCTTCGCGCGGGGCGAATGGGAGGGCCAGCAGGGCATCGGCAAGCGATTCAGCGGCGGCGATGCGCTCAGCGGCGGAAAGGTCGCGGCGGCGTTGCCGCAGGTCGTGGCGCAGGGCCTGGCGCGGGTCGGTCATGGCAGCGTGCGGCAAGGATCAGCCGTCATTGTGCCGGAAAGAACAAGGGCGACGCCCGAAGACGCCGCCCTTGCTGGAATATTGCATTCTCCGCAATGTCGATGCATGCGAAACGACCTTGAACCCGGGGGCTCAAGTGGGAACGCTGGAGAACCATCGGGCTTCCCGCTACAAGGCGGACCTGCACTCCCGGCGCTGTCGCGCTCCCGGTGTCGTTCTTAAGGGACAAGGCGAATGTTTGCACATGCCGTCGAGTACCGCAGAGAACGCGTGGCCATTATAGCCAGCACGCAGGATCTGGATAGGCCGTTCGTCGGCAACAGTCCGTGCCAATTCAGATATGAGAAAAGGGGACGGAGGGGATTAAGACGTTTCCAGCACGGAAGGGGCGAATGCGCCTTGATTCCCTCCGTCCCCTCTTCTATGGGGTGCCGTCGATCGCGCGGTCCAGGCGCCGGTTCAGGTCAGCCAGCGTCTGCTGCAGCGCCACCGCCTGGCGGGCGTTCTCATCGCGCAGCAACTGCAGTTCGTGGGCCAGGTTCAACGCCGCCAGCACGGCGACGCGGTCGACCGCGGCCATGCGGTTGCTGCCGCGGATTTCGCGCATGCGCGCATCGAGCAGGCGCGCGGCCGCCATCAGGCTGTCGCGTTCATCGCCGCCGACACCCACGGTGTATTCACGATCGAGGATGCGGACACTGACCGGTTCGGCGCTCATGTGTGCTGCTCCAGGGATTTGAGCCGGCTGATCATTGCTTCCACCCGCGAGCGTGCCTGCTCGTTCTTGGCCAGCAGCGTGGAACGCTCGGCCACCAGCTGTTCCTGCTGGTGGCGCAGGCTGCGGTTCTCCTCGGCCAGGCGCTGGTTGCGTTCAAGCAACGCTTCCACGCGGGCAGCGAAGTCCTGCAGCTGGGCAAGGGGATCGGCGGGTTCCATGCGGGCACGATAGGCAAGCCGGGTAAGGGCGGTCAAGCGTTGTCGCAGCAAGGCCTGACGGTCGCAGAGAGGATGCCGTCGGGTTGCTACACTACCGGGTCTCACGGGCGCGCGCGCGCGCCCCGGGTTTCCTTTCCGAACGAGCCGCACGATGACCGAACTTCCCTCCGTCGACGACGTTACCCGCGCCAGCCAGGAACTGGGCCTGGGCGCCACCGCTGCCGAGCTGCACGGCGCACTGTGCGGCTGGCTGGCCGCCGGCGGTGCCCCCGGCAATGATTGGCCGGCGCGTGTGCTGGCCGACGACAACCTGCCGCCGGTGGCCGCCGACAGCGTGCTGGGGCAGCTGCTGCAGGTCACCATCAAGCAACTGGAAGACCGCGATTTCGCCTTCGAACTGCTGCTGACCGACGGCGACGACGTGTCCGCGCAGGCCGATGCCATGTTCAGCTGGACCCGTTCCTTCCTGGGCGGCTTCGGCCTGGGCAGCGGCGGCCGCCGCCCGACCCTGTCCGAAGAGGGCGAAGAAGCGCTGACCGACATGGCCAGCCTGGCGCGTGCCTCCAGCGAGGATTTCGAGGCCGGTGGTGACGATGACGACGAAGCCCTGTCGGAGATCGAGGAATTCATCCGCGTGGCGGTACTGCTGCTGCACGGTGACGTGGTGCTGGCCTCGCGCCATCGGCAGCGCCTGAACTGATGGACATCAAGCAGCGCACCGGCATCGCGGCCGGCGAATACAAGCGTCGCCGCCGCCAGCTGATGGACATGGCCGGCGAAGACGCGATCCTGGTGCTTCCCGCCGCCGCCGAGAAGGTGCGCAGCCTCGATACCCATTACCCGTTCCGGCAGGATTCGGACTTCCAGTACCTGAGCGGCTTCCCGGAACCGGAGGCGGTGCTGGTGCTGATTCCGGGCCGCCGCCACGGCGAGGCCATCCTGTTCTGCCGCGAGCGAGATGCCGAACGCGAGGCCTGGGATGGCAGCCGCGCCGGCCAGGAAGGTGCGGTGGCGCAGTACGGGATGGACGATGCGTACCCGATCGACGATCTGGACGACATCCTGCCAGGCCTGCTGGAAGGTCGTTCGCGCGTCTACTACCACTTCGGCCGCGACGCCGATTTCGACCTGAAGCTGATCGGCTGGGTCAACCGCGTGCGTTCGCAGGTGCGCCACGGCGCGCAGCCGCCGCATGAGTTCCTGGAGCTGGGTCACCTGCTGCACGAGCAGCGCCTGTTCAAGTCCGGTGCTGAAGTGGCGCTGATGCACCACGCCGCGCAGATCAGCGTGCGTGCACATCTGGCGGCGATGAAAGCGGCGAAGGCCGGCATCCACGAATACGAACTGCAGGCCGAACTGGAACGCGTGTTCCGCGCCAACGATGCCGTGCCGGCCTACTGCAGCATCGTCGGTGCCGGCCGCAACGGCTGCATCCTGCATTACCGCGACAACAACGCCCGTTCGCGTGATGGCGAGCTGGTGCTGATCGACGCCGGCGCCGAATACCGCGGCTATGCCAGCGACATCACCCGCACGTTCCCGGTGAATGGCCGCTTCAGCGCCGAGCAGCGCGCGCTGCATGACCTGGTTGGTGACGCGCAGGCCGCGGCACTGGCCCAGGCCAAGCCGGGCGTGCCGTACGAGGCCGGCCACCTGGCTGCGGTACAGACCCTGACCGAGGGCCTGCTGCGGCTGGGGCTGCTGAAGGGCACGCTGGAAAAGAACCTGTCCGAGGGCCTGTACCAGCGCTTCTACCGGCACAAGACCGGGCACTGGATCGGGCTGGACGTGCACGACGTGGGCGATTACCGCCTGGCGGGCGATTCGCGCCTGCTGGAGCCGGGCATGGCGTTCACCATCGAGCCGGGGCTGTATGTCGGCGTGGACGACACGACGGTGGAACCGCGCTGGCGCGGTATTGGTATCCGCACCGAAGACGATGTGCTGATCACCGATGACGGCCATCGCGTGCTGACCGAAGGCCTGGCGCGCAGCGCCGACGAGATTGAAGCGGTGATGGCGGGGTAAGGGGTTTCGGCAGGGCTTGCAGCCCTGCACCTGCTGCAATCAACGGCAACTGCCAAAGCCAGAGCGGCATTCCGTGGGATGGCGGGGCGGTGTGGGTGGTCAGGACGCGCCGTAAACCCATCCGTGGGGGCTCGATGGCGCCATCCATGGCGCCAACGGTCCTGCCCACCCACACCGCCCCACCTCTGACAGATTCCTGCGGCTGTTGGTAACGGCGGTTGTTGGAACGAACGACGATTGGTAGGTGTCGACCTTGGTCGACACAGAGCGAGCGCAGCGAGCGACCCGCTTTTGCTTTTCTTTGTTCTTTTCCGCGGTTGGACGCGCGCAGGAAACTGTCAAAGGCCGGGCGGGGTGGGTTCGCGGAGGCGCCGTGAACCTATCCATCGGGGCTTGGTCGCGGCATCCATGCCGCTCACACCCCGCAAGCCCACAGTGCCCCGCCTTCGACAGGCTCACGGGGCTGTTGGTGGGTGCCGACCGTTGGTCGGCACATCTGTCAGATATCGAATGAATCATCCACGCATGGCGTGGATCTACTGGCCACTGCGGCCGTTGGAACGCGCGGCTGTTGGTAGGTGTCGACCTTGGTCGACACAGAGCAAGCGCAGCGAGCGACCCGCTTTTGCTTTTCTTTGTTCTTTTCCGTGGTTGGACGCGCGCAGGAAACTGTCAAAGGCCGGGCGGGGTGGGTTTGCAGGACCGTTGGCGCCATGGATGGCGCCATCGAGCCCCCATGGATGGGTTTACGGCGTGTCCTGCAAACCCACCCCGCCCGGCCAAGCGCGGCTTTTGCTCTAAGCGTCAAACCACGAGGGGCTCAGCCGTTCGCCACCGCAAACTCCGGCCGCGTCAGGTTGTCCGCTTCGCCCTCGGTGCACAGCACTTCGTCTTCGATGCGGATGCCGCCATACGGACGGAAGAAATCCACGCGGTCCCAGTTGATCGCATCGCCATGGCCGGCGTCCTTCACTTCATTCAACAGCATGTCGATGAAGTACAGGCCCGGTTCGATGGTCACGACCATGCCCGGTTCCAGCACGCGGGTCAGCCGCAGGTACGGGTGGCCGGCCGGGCGCTCGATACGGCCGCCTTCATCGCTGGCCGCAAAGCCTGCCACGTCGTGCACCTGCAGGCCGATCAGGTGGCCGATGCCGTGCGGGAAGAACGCGGCACTGACGCCGGTCTCCACTGCGGTCTGCGGCGAGACCTTGATCACCCCGAAGTCCTTCAGCACGCCCATCAGGGAAAGATGTGCATCCACGTGCAGCTGCTTGTAGTCAAAGCCCGGGCGCACCGCTGCGCACATCTGCTGCTGGGCCGCATCGACGGCGGCGATCATCGCGGCGAACTCGTCGTGGCCCTGCGCGGCGTAGGTGCGGGTGATGTCGCTGGCGTAGCCGTGCGCGCTGGCACCGGCATCGATCAGGAAGCTGCGCAGCGGCTGCGGTGCCTTGCGGCCCAGCTCGGTGTAATGCAGCACGGCGGCATGTTCGTTCAGCGCCACGATGTTGCCGTAGGGCAACTCGTTGGCGTCCTGGCCAACGGCCTGGCAGTAGGCCATGTGGATGCTGAACTCGTCGGCGCCGTTGCGGAACGCGGCCTCGGCGGCGCGGTGGCCGCGCACGCCCAGCACCTGCGCCTGGCGCATCAGCGCGATTTCATACGGCGTCTTGCTGCCGCGGTGCCACTCCAGGTAGTTCACCACCGGTGCCGGGTTGTTCGGCACGTAGTTGCCCAGCGCGCTCTGCGGCTCGCCGAGGATCGCGCAGCGCGACGGGTCGGCCGGCAGCAGCGCCAGCGCCTCTTCGGGCTTGCGGATGATGTGGATGTCGAAGTGCTCCACCCACCAGCCGCTGGGGGCGTCCGGTACCACGTGCCAGTAATCGAAGGGCTGGTGGAAGATCACCGCCGGGCGCTTGCCGGGGGTGAACACGATCCAGCTGTTGGGCACGCGGGTCAGCGGCAGCCAGGCCTTGAACTGCGGATTCACCGCATACGGGTAGTCGCGATCGTCGAACACCTGGTAGTGCAGGGTGCCGCTGGGCACCGCCAGGTGATCGAAGCCGCCGCGGGCCAGCGCCTGTTCGGCGCGTCGGCACAGCACGGCCAGGTGGTCGGAATACAGGGCGCCGGGGTCTTGCTGGATCATTGCGGTGGCTCGACACGGAAAACGGCCCTAGATTCTGCCGTATACCGCGAAAAACCGCTGTGCCGGAACCGGCACTCAGGCCGTCGAAACCGGTCCCTCGTCGCTGTCCTCGCCCACCCACTGGCGCAGCAGCTGCCGATGTTCGCGCGACAGGGTGAGGAATCGGAAGCCGGTCCAGCTCTGGCCGGGTGCATGTGCGGGCTCGCTCCACAGCAGGTGCACGCCCACATCGATGTCCTGCTGGCGGCCATCACCCAGTGGCAGCGGGAAGCGCAGCTGGTACAGCGCGTCCTCACGCAGCGGCGCGCTGGCCAGCATCAGCATGCCGGTTTCGGAAACATTGCCGAGACGGCCGACCACGCATTCGCGCATCTGGTCGGTGACCGGGACCAGGTCCGAGACCTGGCGGCGCGGTGCGCGACGGGTGTCCTGTGGCGGCTGGGTGTTCATGCGGAGGTCTCCTGCGTGTGGCCGGCCGCCAGCGCACGCAATGCGCCAAGGCTGGCTTCCCAGGCGCGGTCGACCAGCCGGGCCTTGTCTTCGGTGACCAGCTGCGCACGGCCGGCGCTGATCTGCCGGGCCAGCGTATCCAGGTCGGTCTCGGCGATCTTCTGCCCGCGCGGATTGACGAACAGGGCGTGGCCGGTCAGCAGGCTGTACCAGGACAGGCGCTGGCGGCGCAGCGTGCCATCACCGGTATCGATGTCGAACCAGCTGCCGAACGGCAGCGTTGACAGCTGCTGGTAGGCGGCTTCTTCGGCACTGTTGCGGGGTGTTGCAGGCGCCGTGCCGGTGGGCGTGCCGGCGTGTTCGCCCAGGCGTGCACGCGCCTTCAGGCGGGCACTGAGTTCGGTACGCGAGGTGCTTTCGTCCTCGCCGCCGGGCGTAGCCAGCCTGCGCGCGACGGCGGCGGCTTCCTCGGCGTGGTAGCCGACCTGCAGCAGGGCGGCCTCGACATCGGCAGCAAGCGCGGCATCGGTGCCACCGGGGGCATCGACGGCCTGCGCGGTGATGGCAGCGATGCGCTGGGTCTGCTGCAGGCGTTCCTGCCACTGCAGTGAGTCGTCGCCATGGCGCAGGCGGGTGAGGGTCAGGGCGTCGGCCCAGGCCTGGCGCAGCAGGGTCTGCACGAAGCGCGGCGGTTCCTGCATGTCGCAGCACTGGTCGATCTGTGCGCTGGCCTGGCGCCGGGCCAGTTCCAGCCGCTCCTTGCCGCGCGCAGCTTCGACATGGCGGCGCTCGGCCAGCTCGGCGCGATGCGCCGCGGCACGCTGGTGCTGCTGCACGTCTTCATTGGCGGTGGCGAAAGCCTCCGGCGTCCGTGCGTCCTGGCCCAGCAGGCCCTGCACGCTCTGCGCCATGCGCTGCAGCAGCTGTGGGTCGACGTCATCGTCGCCCAGCCAGTTGGCGCCGACTTCGGCAATCTGGTTGAGCAGCTCGCGCGCCGGGTGCTCGTCGCGTACGAAGAAGCCCGGATCGGCCATTGCCGCGCGTGCCAAGGGCACCTGCAGGCGCGCCAGCAGGGCGGCCGGCACCGGGTCGGGGCGCTGTTGCTGCTGCACCTGCTGCATCAGCATGCGCAGCAGGTCGAGGTTGTCACGGTCGTGGCTGCCCAGCTGCGCCTGCGTACCGTGCTCGCTGCGCAGCTGCGCCACGACGGCGGCCTGCAGGTCGGCAACGCCGGTGGCCGAGCTGGACTGGGCCTGCAGGCGTGCGAGCACCGCATCCACTGCCGCGCTCGGCACGGCATCGCGGTCCGCAGGGGCTGCGCTGGCATGGCGTGCCTGCTGCAGCAGCTCATGCAGCGCGCTGCCGGTGGCGGTGGTCAGGCCCGGCAGGGCCGCGCCGGTTGCGCCGCCATCCTGGAAGGCATCCTGCACCAGGCTCGACCAGGAACCGGCGGGTGCCGATCCGTTCCAGCCGGTCAGTGGCGCCGCAGCGCGCTTTGCCGGCTGGGTGGCACGTCCACCGCCCACCGACTGGGTGATGATCCGCCGCGTGCTCGACGAGCGCGCCAGGTAGGGGGTGTAGACCAGGCCGGGCAGCACGCCGTGCTGGGCCAGCAGAGCATTGGCGCGGTCGAGGATGTCGCCCAGGCGTTCCAGCACCTGGCGTTCGAAGCTGCGATACAGCGCTAACTGGACTTCGACGCTGAGCGCATCCTGTTCGGCGATCCGGCGCAGCATCGCGCACAGTGCCTGCGGTGCCAGTGGCAGGGTATCGGCCTCGAAGGCCGGTGCCGCGGCCAGCACGCCCAGGCGTTGGCCCAGCAGGTTCAGTGTGTTGGTCGAGCGCAGCGTCTCGCGCCGGATCATCTCGGTCAGCAGCAGGTCGCGGTCCACTTCATGTTCATCGACCAGCGATAGCCCGAGCATGCCGGGCAACGGTGGGGGCGTGGCACCGACGCTGGCGCCGGTGGCGGGTTCGCGCAGCCGTATCAGTGCATCGGCCACGGCATCAAGCATGCGGTCGGCGAAATGCCCGGAAAAGGCATGCAGTTGGCCGCGCTGGGCCATCAGTTCGGCCTGCAGCTGTGGATTGCGCGCGCGATCGGCGTCGTGCAGCAGCGTCTGTTCCAGCGCTTCGACGGTCAGGATCAGAGGGGCGGCCAGCGTCTGCCGGCACAGGCCGATCAAGGCGCCCAGCAGCTCACGCACCCGCGGTGGCAGGTTGCTGGCAGCCAGGCGGGCTTTGTCGGCAGAGGTAATGGAGAAGACAGCTGACATCGGCAGGCGGTACCCGGATTCCCGCGGATCGATCTTGTGAATCTACCGTGTCGGCCGCAGTCGGCGCTACTTTAGGGTGAATGT
>NZ_JAOCFV010000009.1:0-117639 GCF_029842145.1 Stenotrophomonas sp. GD03794 | reverse complement strand
ACGGAAAATCAAAAAAAATCAAAGTCAAAAGCGGGTCGCTTCGCTCGCATCCACGCGTGGCGTGGATGTGTGTCGACCAAGGTCGACACCTACCAATAGCAAAAATGCGCCGCGATCTGTCAAAGGTGGGGCGGTGTGGGCTTGCAGGACCGTTGGCGCCATGGATGGCGCCATCGAGCCCCCATGGACGGGTTTACGGCGTGTCCTGCAAGCCCACACCGCCCCGCCAGGTCCGGCATCTCCGCCGCCGCTTCTGCTGTTGCTTCGGTTGTGGCCGTCGCCTCTGCGGGTCCCGGGCCGCAGGCCCGGGCAACAAAACCCTACCGATCGTCGTGCAGGGTGCCGCCCGGCAGGAACACCCACGTGCGGGTGACCTGCAGGATATCGATCTCATCCTCGGTCTTCGGCAACGGCGGGAACGGCTGGGCCAGCTTCACCACCCGCAGTGCCGCCTCATCCAGCAGCGGGGTCCCGCTCGAACGCAGGATCCGGCTGCTCTCCACGCTGCCATCGCGGCGCACGCCCACGCTGATCACCACCTGGCCACCCAGGCGCCGCTGCCGCGCCTCATCCGGGTAATTCAGGTTGCCTACGCGCTCGGCGCGATCGACCCACGCGCGCAGGTAATTGGCATAGGCATATTCGCGCGTGCTGGCCGACACGAACTTGCGGTTCGGACGCTTGGCGTACTGCGCCGAGCGCAGGTGCACTTCGGCGGCCAAGCGCGCCATCTCCACGTCGCGCTGTTCGCGCGCGCTCAGGGGTGCGTCCGGTTCGGGCTGATCCGGCGTGGGCCGGGACTGCGCCTGCGCCACCATTTCTTCGCCATTGCGGCTGCTGACGACCCGTGCCTGCGGCGGCGGAACCGGTGCGGCCGATTGCTGCTGCTGTGGCACCGGGCTGATTCCGGACTGGGCCTGCGGCACGATGCCGGCCTGGTTGTCGCGCGGACGCTGCGCGCGGTCGTGCTCGCCACCGCCTTCCTGGTTGGCTGCGGCCAGGAAATCGGCCTGCTTCGGCGTCAATGCGGTGCGGGTCTGGCTGAAGATCACTTCCAGCGTCGGCACCAGCGGTGCATCGCCCTTCACGGCAAAGCCCACGCCCAGGATCAGCAGGGCGTGGACCAGCACAGACAGCGCGATGGTCGCCCCCAGCCGTTGCGCTTCGCGCGGTGGCGGGGGCAGGACGGCAGGGGCGGACGGCATCAGCGCAGGCCGGCCTCGAGTGCGTCGAACAGGGTGCCAGCGATGTTCAGCCCGTACTGGGCGTCCAGTTCGCGCACGCAGGTCGGGCTGGTCACGTTGACCTCGGTCAGGTAATCACCGATCACGTCCAGGCCGACGAAACGCATGCCACGACGCTTCATCTCCGGGCCCACCTGGGCGGCGATCCAGCGGTCGCGCTCGCTCAGCGGGCGGCCTTCGCCGCGGCCGCCGGCGGCCAGGTTGCCGCGGAATTCGTCGCCCTGCGGGATGCGCGCCAGGCAGTAATCGACCGGCTCACCATCGACCAGCAGGATGCGCTTGTCGCCGGCGGTGATGTCGGGAATGAACTTCTGCGCCAGTGCCATCCTGTGGCCGCCGTCGGTCAGCGTTTCCAGAATCACATTCAGGTTCGGGTCGCCCTGGCCGCTGCGGAAGATCGAGCGTCCGCCCATGCCATCCAGCGGCTTCAGGACGGCCTGGCCGTGTTCCAGGGCAAAGGCCTTCAGCGCCTTGGCATCGCGGCTGACCAGGGTCGGCGGGCAGCACTGCGGGAACAGCAGGGCGGCCAGCTTCTCGTTGTAGTCGCGCAGCCCCTGCGGATTGTTGACCACGCAGGCGCCGGCGGCCGCAGCCACGTCCAGCACCTGGGTGTCGTAGATGTATTCGGCGTCGACCGGCGGGTCCTTGCGCATCAGCACGATCTGGCCGGGACCGAACTCGGTACGGCTGAACGCGCCCAGCTCATACCAGCCGGCCGGGTCGTCGCGCACCTGCAGCGGCGCGGTCTGGGCCACCGCCACGCCGCCTTCCAGGGCCAGGCCGCCCGGGCGCACGTAGTGCAGGGCATGGCCGCGGCGCTGGGCTTCCAGCAGCATGGCGAAGGTGGTGTCCTTGGCGATCTTGATGTGGGCGATGGGGTCCATCACCACGATGACGTTCAACGGCATGGGCGCACCTGTCAGGCAAGGCGTTGATGGTAGCGGCAACGCCGCTCGCGCGCCTCCCCGCCGTACTGCAACGCAGCGTCCGCCCGGCGGTCGCGCACGCATTGCGAAACCCGTCACGTTCAGGAGGGCGCCATGCCCCGCGCCATGGGTCGGCCTTGAAGCGGGCGCGGAAAGTGCGATATAGATACGCTTTCGTAGCGGCCCCCGCCAGAGATCGGGCCGTGCGCTTGGGGATAGGCAATGACTGAAAACACGACTGCGGGCGGGGAACTCGCAGGACTCCGGGTGATGGTCATCGATGATTCGAAGACCATCCGCAGGACTGCGGAAACGCTGCTCAAGCGCGAAGGCTGCGAGGTGGTCACCGCCACCGACGGCTTCGAAGCGCTTGCCAAGATCGCAGACCAGCAACCGCAGATCATCTTCGTCGACATCATGATGCCGCGCCTGGACGGGTACCAGACCTGTGCGCTGATCAAGGGCAACCAGCTGTTCAAGGCGACCCCGGTCATCATGCTGTCGTCCAAGGATGGCCTGTTCGACAAGGCGCGGGGACGCATCGTCGGCTCGGAGCAGTACCTGACGAAGCCTTTCACGCGTGAAGAACTGCTGGGTGCCATCCGCACATACGTCAACGCCTGACCAGGGGGGAAAGGCACAATGGCTCGTATCGTTCTGATCGAGGATTCACCGACCGACCGAGCGGTGTTCACCCAGTGGCTGCGCCGTGCCGGCCACGAGGTGCTGGAAGCGGACAACGCCGAGGATGGACTGCAGCTGGTCCGCGACCAGGTGCCGCAGCTGGTGCTGATGGACGTGGTCCTGCCCGGCATGAGCGGCTTCCAGGCCACCCGTGCGATGGCCCGTGATGCGGCGATCAAACACATTCCGGTGATCATCGTCAGCACCAAGGCGATGGAAACCGACAAGGCATGGGGACTGCGCCAGGGCGCGGCCGATTACATCGTCAAGCCGCCGCGCGAGGATGAACTGATCGCGCGGATCAACGAACTGGTGGCCTGATGCGCTCGCCCTTCGACATTCTCGAAGCCTACGAACGGCGCAGCCTGGCCCACGCGGTGCAGCTGCCCGAACGGCAGTTCGCCCAGGACCTCTGGCGTGGCGTGGGTTACCGCGTCGGCCAGCGCCGGCTGGTGTCCGATTTCCGCGAAGTGGTGGAAATCGTGCCGATGCCGCCGGTGACCCCGGTACCGTGCGCGCAGCCGTGGCTGCTGGGCGTGGGCAACCTGCGCGGCAACCTGTTCCCGGTGGTCGACCTGAAGTACTTCCTGGAAGGCACGCGTACCGTGCAGCAGGAAGGCCAGCGCGTGCTGATCATGCGCCAGGCCGGCGGCGACGTCGCGCTGACCATCGATGAACTGTTCGGCCAGCGCAGCTTCGAACTGGACCAGCAGATCGCGGCCGGCACGCTGGCCGAAGGGCGCTACGGCCACTTCGTCGATCGCGCCTTCCATGCCGACGGCCATGACTGGGGCGTGTTCTCGCTCTCGCTGCTGTCGCGTACCCCTGAATTCCGGCAAGCCGCGGCCTGAGGCCGGGCATCGCCCCCTGCATTGAAGATCGAGGTTGAACGATGAGTACTGCTTCGGACGCCACCAAGACCGGCAAGCTGCGGCTGGGCGGCAGCAACCTCTGGCTGTTCCTGCTGCTGGCATCGATGATCCTGTTCGGCGTCAACACCGGCGTCGCCACCTGGCAGGGCAGTCGCCTGGCCGATGCCGGTTCCAAGGCAGCCGACCTGCAGGTGCTGTCGCAGCAGCTGGCCAACCAGGGCCGTGACGCGGTGGGCGGCAACGCGCAGGCGTTCACCGCCTTCAAGGCGACCCGCAACGCGATCGAACAGAACGTGTCGACCCTGCAGGGGCGCTACGGCAAGGAGCCGGGCGTGTCGGGTGCGATCGCCACCCTGGCCGAAACCTGGGCGCCGTTGGGCAAGCAGGCCGGGCAGCTGGTCGCCAGTGAACCGGCGGTGCTGGCGCTGGCCGGCAATGCCAACAACTTCACCGGCGCGGTGCCGGGCCTGCAGGCCCAGCTGAACGAGCTGGTGCGTGCGATGTCCGCCTCCGGCGCGCCGTCGTCGCAGGTGTACAGCGCCCTGCAGCAGGTGGTGGTGGCCGGCTCCATGGCCCGTCGCGTGACCGAAATGCGCGCCGGTGGCAGCGCTGCGGCGACGTCCGGCGATGCACTGGCACGCGACATCACCGTGTTCTCGCAGGTGCTCGACGGCCTGCGCAACGGCAACGAGGAACTGGGCATCACCGCCGTGCGTGGTGCTGCCGCCGTGGCCGCGCTGGAGCAGTCGCAGCAGAAGTGGGAAGCGATGAAGCAGGACGCCGACGCGATCCTGGCCAGCTCGCGCCAGCTGTTCGCCGCACAGTCGGCGGCCACTGCGCTGGGCCAGGGGTCGGCACACATGCTGGACGACAGCCGCAAGCTGTTCGAGGCGTTCTCCTCGTTCGGCTCGGTGTCCGATACCCGCCTGTTCCCGAACTTCTGGATCGGCGTGGTGTCCGGTGCGCTGTCGCTGATCGCGATCATCGGCTTCGTCTCCACCAACGTGCGCAGCCGCTCGCGCGAGCAGGAACTGCGCTACCAGACCCAGGTGGAGTTCAACAGCCGCAACCAGCAGGCGATCATGCGGCTGCTGGACGAAATCTCTTCGCTGGGTGAGGGCGACCTGACAGTGAAGGCCTCGGTGACCGAGGACATGACCGGCGCCATCGCCGACGCGATCAACTACGCCGTCGACGAGCTGCGCCACCTGGTGACCACCATCAACGACACCTCGGCCAAGGTCGCGCTGTCCACCCAGGAAACCCAGGCCACCGCCATGCAGCTGGCAGAAGCGGCGGGCCACCAGGCCAACCAGATCACCTCGGCTTCGGACCGCATCGGCGAAATCGCGGCGAGCATCGAACAGGTGTCGCGCAACTCGGCCGAGTCGGCCGACGTGGCACAGCGCTCGGTGGTGATCGCCGCCGAGGGTGCCGGCGTGGTGCGCGAGACCATCCAGGGCATGGACCAGATCCGTGACCAGATCCAGGAAACCTCCAAGCGCATCAAGCGCCTGGGTGAGTCCTCGCAGGAAATCGGTTCGATCGTGGAACTGATCAACGACATTTCCGAGCAGACCAACATCCTGGCGTTGAACGCAGCGGTGCAGGCGGCCTCGGCCGGTGAAGCAGGCCGCGGTTTCGCGGTCGTGGCCGACGAAGTGCAGCGCCTGGCAGAACGCACCTCGGGCGCGACCCGACGCATCGAGAACCTGGTGCAGGCGATCCAGGCCGATACCAACGAAGCGGTCACCTCGATGGAACAGACCACCGCCGAAGTGGTGTCCGGTGCACGCCTGGCCGAGGACGCCGGCACCGCGCTGACCGAAATCGAGCGCGTCTCCAACGCCCTGAACACCCTCATCAAGAACATCTCCATCGCCGCCCAGCAGCAGTCGGCTGCGGCCTCGGACATCACCCGCACCATGGGCGTGATCCGGCAGATCACCGGCCAGACCTCGCAGGGTGCCGGGCAGACCGCCGAATCGATCGGCCACCTCGCGCAGCTGGCGGCCGACCTGCGTCGTTCGGTCGCCGACTTCAAGCTGCCGGCGTGACGCGGGCAGGGCGGCGAGCAAGGAACCAGTCGATGAAGCATTTCCATTCCCCACGCCAGAACTCGCGCGGCCTCCGCGCGGCGGCGAACGGAGCGCGTCCATGAGCAGTCTGCGCGATGCGATGAGCCACGCAGCGCTGGGCTGGGTCAAGCCCGAGCTGGACGAGACCCTGCGCCAGGTGCGCAACGAGGTCGAGTACTACGCGGAAGACCCGACCGATGCCAGCCGCATGCGCATCTGCGCCGGCTTCCTGCACCAGGTGCAGGGCACCCTGCGCATGGTCGAGCTGTACGCCCCGGCGATGGTGGCCGAGGAGCTGGAGCAGCTGGCCAATGCCATCGGTGCCGGTGGCGTGGCCGATCGCGATGAAGCCTGCGCGACCCTGATGCGCGGCAGCGTGCTGCTGCCCGATTACCTGGAGCGCCTGCAGAACGGTCACCGCGACATTCCGATCGTGCTGATGCCGCTGCTCAACGAAATCCGTGCCGCGCGGGGCGAAGAAGGGGTGCATGACAGCGTGCTGCTGGCGTTCGCGCCGGACAGCGTCAGCGCCACCGAGGCCGAGCTGGACCATGCCCGTGGCAGCCTGAGCGGGCGCAACCGCGAGCTGCTGGATACCGTGGGCAGCGCGGTGAAGGAAGAACTGCTGCGCATCAAGGATGCGCTGGACCTGCACCTGCGTACTGGCGGTGCGCCCGAACAGCTGCAGACCCAGGCCAACGAACTTGGCGCCGTGGCCGATACGCTGGGCATGATGGGCCTGGGCGTGGCCCGTGGCGTGGTCGTGCAGCAGCGCGATGCGCTGCGTGGCGTGGTCGAAGGCCGCCAGCAGATCGACGAGAACCTGCTGCTGGATATCGCCGGCGCATTGCTCTACGTGGACGCGTCGCTGGACGACCAGGTCGCTCATCTGGGTGCCGGTGGCAGTGGCGAAGATGATCCGAGCGCGGTCGAGAACCGGCGCACGGTGGAGGTGCTGGCACATGAGGCCATCGCCAACTTCGCCGCCGCCCGTGAGCATTTTGTCGCTTTCATTGAAACCAGCTGGAACCATGCCGAGCTGCAGGACGTGCCGCGCCTGCTGGGCGATGTTTCCGGCGCGCTGCGCATGCTGGATCTGGGCATGGCTGCCGATTACCTGCGCGGTGTGCAGCAGTACATCGAAGCCGAGCTGATCGGTCGCCAGCGCGTGCCCAGTGGCCGCCAGCTGGACACCCTGGCCGACGCCATGGCCAGTCTGGAGTATTACCTCGAAGCCCTGCGCGACCGTCGGCCGGGGCGCGAGGACATCCTCGACATCACCCGCAGCAGCCTTGAAGCGCTGCGCTATTGGCCGTTGCCGGAGCGCAACGCGGCGGAACCTGTTGCAGCCGCGCCGATTGCGTTTGCGTCGCTGCTGATCGAGCGCGAGCCGGTCACGCTGCAGGCCGAGCCGCTGCAGCCGGAGCACATCGAGATTCCGGTGCAGCCGGCCGCGCCTGCCGCGGGCACGGTGCCGGTACCGCTGCCGGACTTTACCTTCGACCCGCCACCGGCCACGCCTGCACCGGACGTGGTGGACAACAGCCTGATGTTTGGTGCGCTGGGGACTGGTGCGTCCGCACCGCTGTCGCTGCATGACGACGCGGATGCACCGCTGGTGTTTGCGGCTTCGAGCGCGCCTGCGCCCGAGGTGCCGCAGTGGGATCTCGCGCCGTTCCATCCGGAAGCTGATCCGCTCGCGCCTGCCGACGAGCGCAGCCCGACCTTTGCCAGCTTCGATCCGGTCAGTTTCGAACAGGCCGACGCGGGGCAGGGCGCTGCAACACACTGGACGCTGTCGGAAGCAACGCCTCCGGCACCGGCGGATGAAGTCGCGCTGGACGCCGACGAAGGCGCAGTTGCGACGACAAGCATCGACGCCGATGCGTATGCCGCGCCGGTGTTTGATCCGGTGGCCGCCGAGCACGAGGCTGCTCCGGCGAGTGACGACGTGGTGTTCCGCTTCGACGCCGACGCGCTGGACAACGCTGACGATGTGCTGTCGCTGCATGCGATGGAGACGCTGACGCTGGACGACGATGCCGTGCTGCATCCGTCGCTGGAGATCGTCGATGCCGGCGCGCCAACGATGGAGGACGAGAATCCTGTTGCCGTCGAAATGGGCACCGCTCCTGCGGATGCACCGGTTGACACGCCGGCACTCGGTGCCGATGCGCCGACGCCTGTGGCGGATGCACCTGCGGTGTCGGTGATCGACATCGACACCATCGCGCCGATCGACTTCAGCGAAGCCGATGCGCAGTTCTTTGCCGAGCTGAGCGCGGCTGCTGCGGACTTCAATCCGCAGGCAACGGCCGCACCGACCGTCGTCGAAGCGCCAGTCGCGGTGGATGCCGAGGTGGGCTTTGAAGCGGGCTTCGATGATGACGCTGAGAACATCGACGAGGACATCCGTGAGGTGTTCCTGGAAGAGTTCGATGACGAACTGGCCAACCTCGGTACCTTGCTGCCGGCATGGCGCATGCAGCCGGACAACATGGACCGGCTGCGGCCGATCCGCCGCATCTTCCACACCCTCAAGGGCAGTGGCCGCCTGGTCGGTGCCCGCACCCTGGGTGAGTTCGCGTGGAAGATCGAGGGCATGCTCAATCGCGTGCTGGACGGTAGCCGTCCGGCCTCGCCGGCCGTGCTGGCCATGGTCGGCAACGCGCACGCGGCGTTGCCGCAGCTGAACGCAGCACTTCGCCACGGCCAGCGCATCAGCGTGGACCTGCAGGCGATGCAGGCCATCGCCGACCGTGTCGGCGCTGGTGAGGAAACCTACTACGTACCGTTGCCGGTTGCGGTCGCACCTGCGACACCGGTGGTGCAGGCCGGGAGCGAAGGCGAGGACGACATCAGCCGCATCCTCGAGGCCGAAGCCATCGCGTCGGTGCAGGCCGAAGCCGAGCCGGTGCCCGAGGCCGTGGGCACGCCAGCCAATATCGACAGCGTGCTGCGCGAGATCCTCGAAGCCGAAGTGGAAGTCCACCAGGCCACCCTGCAGGACTGGCTGCGTTCGGCGCAGCAGGCACCGCAGCCGGTCAGCGACGCGCTGCTGCGCGCGGTGCACACCATGAACGGCGCCTTCGCGATGACCGAAGTGCCGGAAATCACTGCCGTCACTGGCGGTGCCGAGTCCTACATCAAGCGCGCACTGGCTGCGGACGTGGTACCTGGTGACGAAGGCGTTGCCGCACTGGGGGCGACCGCGCAGGCGATCACCGCGACCATGGAAGCGCTGCAGGCCGAGCAGCCGCGCATTGTTCCGCAGGAAGCGCTGGTGCAGCGCCTGCAGGCGCTGGCCGGCGAACTGCCGGAAGCGCGCTGGCCGATGGTCGGGCTGGAGGACGAGGACGACGAGCTGGCGCTGGAGACCGATCCGGAGTTCGATGCCGCTGTCGACACGCCGGATGCCTCCGCGTTCGAGCCGATCGGGTCTGGGATCGAGCCTGCCGAGCCGGTGCTGGAACCGATTGCAGCCGGCGCGCAGGTGCCGGAAACCACGGACGTGATCGACACCGGTCTCGACGTCGGTGAACTGACCGGCAGCGATGATCTTTCGCGCTACTTCGATGCCGGATGGCCGTCGGTGCCGGGCGAGGGCGAAGCCGTCACCGTGGATGCCGGATCGCCTGAATCGATCCAGCCGGTTGAAAGTGAGCCGGTTGTTGCGCCGGCCGAAGTGGAGGCTGCACCGACGCCGGCCGCCGAAGCCGAACTGACTGCCGCGGACGATCTGTCGCCGTACCTCGACGCCAGCGCATTGCCGGTGGACGACCGCGACACGGATGAGTTGGCTGCGCCTGCGGAAACTGACGCGATCGACCTGAATACGCAGCAGTCCGCAGGCCTGGGCGATGTCGATGGCAACGACTTCGACGACACTGCTGCACTGCCACTCGACAGCGAGCTGTCGAGCCTGCAGGATGAAATGGCTGCGCCGGGTTTTGCAGAACCGGTCACGCTGGCAGCCGCGCTCGAGGCCGGCCTGCACGTGATCGACGAAGAGCAGACCCTGGACGACGACGGGCAATGGCCCGTGCTCGGCCTCCAGGCCAGCGAACTCGCGCCGGGCGAGGCGGAAGCCTTTGCCGAGGATGCGGACGTCGGCGGGGAGGCGGCGATCGGTGAAGGAGAGAGCGCCGATCAGCCGTCCCCGGCGACGGTGAATGAGGAGGTCGCAGCGGACGCACTGCAGGCCTCCGGCGGGCCGGTGCGCTTCTTCGAACTCGAAGACGCACCGGGGCAGGGCACGGTCCATGCCGATGCCGAGCCTGTCGAGTCCGAAGCCGCCGCCAACCTGCCGGCCCACGATGGAGCCGCCGCTCTGGAAGACAGCGCGGATGGCGTTGATGCGCTCGATTTCAGCGTGTACGACCGCGAACTGGTCGATATCTTCGTCGAGGAAGGCAAGGACCTGCTGGATCATTGCGATGGCCTGATCAGCGAACTGCGCGATGCGCCGCAGGACCGCGAGGTACTGGCCGGCCTGCAGCGTGATCTGCACACCCTGAAGGGTGGCGCACGCATGGCTGGCATCAACGCCATCGGCGACCTTGGCCACAGCATCGAATCGCTGCTGGAGGCCGTGGCCGCGGGCCGTACCGAGATCGAGCGCCGCGACGTGCAGTTGCTGGAGCGTGGGTTCGATCGCCTGCACCAGCTGCTCACCCGCACCGGCGCGCACCGCGTGGTGGAGCCGGCGCAGGATCTGGTCGAAGCCTTTGAAGTCCGCACCACCACCGATATCGCGGCGGCCGTGGCGGCCGCGCACGGGGCCAGTGTGGTCGAGGCGGCTCCGGCGCAGACCGTCAGCCCATCGACTGCCCTGGTCGATATCCCGCTGTCGGCACCGCTGCCGGCCGAGGGCGTGGTCGATGAAGATCCGCTGGCGCGTCCGCAGCAGGAGCAGGTGCGCGTGCGCGCCGATCTGCTCGACCGCCTGGTCAACCATGCCGGTGAAGTGGCGATCTACCGCTCGCGCCTGGAACAGCAGCTGGGTGCCTTCCGTGGCGCCATGGGCGAACTGGAACGCACCAATGCGCGACTGCGCGACCAGCTGCGCCGCCTCGACCTGGAAACCGAGGCGCAGATCGTCGCCCGCTACCAGCGCGAACAGGACCAGGCCGACCAGAAGTTCGATCCGCTGGAACTGGACCGCTTCTCCACCCTGCAGCAGCTCAGCCGTGCGCTGAACGAGTCGGCGGCCGACCTGGGGGGCCTGCAGGGCGTGCTGGACGATCTGTCGCGCCAGTACGATTCGCTGCTGCAGCAGCAGTCGCGCGTCAGCTCCGAGCTGCAGGATGGCCTGATGCGTGCGCGCATGGTGCCGTTCGATGGTCTGGTGCCGCGCCTGCGCCGCGTGGTCCGCCAGTCCGGCATGGATACCGGCAAGCAGGTCCACCTGACCCTGGAAGGCACCCACGGCGAACTGGACCGCAACGTCCTCGACCGCATGGTCGCGCCGCTGGAACACATGCTGCGCAACTCCGTGGCCCATGGCCTGGAAGCGCCGGAACAGCGTCGCGCCGCCGGCAAGCCGGAGGAAGGCGAGATCGCCATCCGCCTGCACCGCGAAGGCTCGGAAATCGTGCTGGAAGTTGCCGATGACGGCGCTGGCCTGGATCGCGAAGCGATCCGCCGCCGTGCCATCGACCGGGGCCTGCTGGCGGCCGACGCACAACCGAACGAGCAGGAGCTGGACAACCTGATCTTCGCTTCCGGCTTCACGACCGCCGACCAGGTCAGCCAGCTGGCCGGCCGTGGCGTGGGCATGGACGTGGTGCGCAACGAAGTGCGCCAGCTCGGTGGCTCGGTCGACATCCAGTCGGTGCGGGGCCAGGGCGTGCGCTTCACCCTGCGCCTGCCGCAGACGTTGGCGGTCACCCAGGCGGTGTTCGTACAGATCGGCGAGACCACCTTTGCAGTGCCGGTCGCCTCGGTCAGTGGTATCGGCCGTCTGTCGCGCGAGCGTTTCGAAGCCGCCGACAGCAGCTACCGCTACAGCGGCGAGGACTATCCGCTGTACGACCTCGGCAGTCTGGTAGGTCAGGCCCCGGCGCGTGCCGATGGCCAGGACCAGGTGCCGCTGCTGCTGGTCCGCGCCGGTGATCTGCGTGCCGCCGTGGCGATCGACCAGGTGCTGGGCAACCGCGAAATCGTGGTCAAGCCGGTCGGCCTGCAGATCGCATCGGTGCCGGGCATCTACGGCGCCACCATCACCGGCGATGGTCGCGTGGTGGTGATCCTGGACGTGGCGCCGCTGGTGCGCCGCTTCCTCGCCAACCCGACCTTGCCCGTGCTGGCCAATGCGCCTCGCCAGGAGCGCCAGGTGCCGCTGGTGATGGTGGTCGACGACTCGCTGACCATGCGCAAGGTCACCGGCCGCATCCTCGAACGCCACAACTTCGAGGTCAGCGTCGCCCGCGATGGCGTGGAAGCGCTGGAACGCCTGGAAGAGCGCGTGCCCGACCTGATGCTGCTGGATATCGAGATGCCGCGCATGGATGGCTACGAGCTCGCCACCGCGATGCGTGCCGACCCGCGCTACAAGGATGTGCCGATCGTGATGATCACTTCGCGCAGCGGCGACAAACACCGCCAGCGCGCCTTCGAGATCGGCGTCCAGCGTTACCTGGGCAAGCCGTACCAGGAACTGGACCTGATGCGTAACGTGTACGACCTGCTGGGGATCGCCCGTGTCCGTGAGTGAAACCCAAGCGGCTCCGGCCGTGGCCCTGCTGGCCCGCCCCGGTGCGGCGCGTGAGCGCCTGCGCGAGGCGCTGTCGCATGCGGATGTGCAGCTGGTGCTGGAAGACGATCCGAACAGCCTGGAGCCGCAGCTGCTGCAGGACGCCCGTCCGCAGATCGTGGTGGTCGCCCTCGAGGCGGCCATCGAGGATGCACTTGAGCGCCTGGAAAGCGTGCTGTCCGCCCCGGGCCTGACCCTGGTCTTCGACGAGGCCGAGCTGGCCGCGCGCCGCGATGGCTGGGAAGCCCAGCGCTGGGGCCGCCACTTGGCCGCCAAGCTGCACGGCCACCAGCAGGTACTGCCGCCAGGGGCCGAGGACGAGCCCAGCCTGCAGCTGGAACCGGGCCACCCGGCACCGGCGCCGGCACCGCAGGAAGAGGCGCTGCAACCGCATCTGGACCAGGCGCTGAGCTGGGCCGACGAGGTGCCGGCCGACAGCCTGTATTCCCCCCCTGCACAACTGCACGAGCCGATCGCACTGGAGCAGGCACTGGCCGCGCTGCAGCCGGTCGTGTCGGAACCGCTGGAGGCACCGGTACCGCCGTCGCTGGCTGAGCCCGTTGCTGCAGCACCGGCCGTGCCGCCGATCTCCTTCGACCACACCGCGTGGTCGCTGGTCGAGGACGCGGTGGACGCGCCGGCCACCGTCAGCAACATTGCCGACGACGCGCCGATGCCTTCTTTCGATACCGACCACCTCAGCCTGGTCGATCTGGACGCTGCTGCGCCTGTGGGTGCACGTGCCGGATCGCTGCTGGTGCTGGCCGGCATCGGTGGCCCGGATGCGCTGCGTCGCCTGCTCGGCGCGTTGCCGTCTTCGCTGAGCGTGCCGGTCCTGGTGCACATGCGCCTGGATGGCGGTCGTTACGGCAATCTCGTCAAGCAGATGGCACGCGTATCGCCGCTGCCGGTGCAACTGGCCGAAGCCGGCCAGCGCGCCACACCCGGTGAAGTGCACGTGCTGGCCGATGATATCGGCGTACGTGCGGCCAGTGATGGCCTGCATTTCATCAGCGACGCGCAGGGGATCGCGATTGCCGCGCTGCCGGCTGACCACACCGCGCTGGTACTGCTCAGTGGTGCCGATCTGGCCCACGTCGGACCGGCGTTGGACCTGGCGGCCGCCGGTGCCTGGGTGGCCGGGCAGGTGGGTGAGGGCTGCTATGACCCGGCTGCGGCCACGGCCGTGGTTGCGGCCGGCAGGGTCGCCGGAGAACCGCAGGAACTGGCGCAGGCCATTGCCGCGCGCTGGGGCGTGGAAGACGACAACGGAGAGGCACCATGAGCTACGCCAGCAATGATGAGATCCGCGGCGTCCTGATCCAGGCCGGCAATGAGCGCGTGCTGCTGCCCAATGCCACGGTGGCCGAAATGATGTCGCGCGTGCCGGTGCAGCCAGTCTCCGATGCCCCGCGCTGGTTGGTCGGCGAGATCGGCTGGCATGGCTGGCAGGTGCCGTTGGTGTCGTTCGCACGGCTGTCCGGTCTGGGCGAAGAAGCCGTGAGCGGCCACAACAAGGTAGTGGTGCTGAAGGCCCTGAGCGGCAACGCGCAGCGCCCCTACTATGCGCTGCTGACGCAGAATTTCCCGCAGTTGATCTCGGTGCCGCGCGACGGCCTGCTGGCCGACGCCTCCGAGGAAACCCTGCCGCAGATCGTTCACATGCGCGTGCTGCTGGGCGAAAAGAGTGCGCTGCTGCCGAACCTGGATGCGCTGGAAGCCGCGCTGGATTCGCTGGCGGCCTGATCGGACATCCGCCGGTCGGATTCCCGGTAGTGCCGGCTGCTGGCCGGCAGCCTCATGATCCCGTGGATGCCAGCCTGCGGCCGGCACTACCACGAATCAGCCTCAGCCCAGATCGCCCAACCGCGCCTGCAGTGCTGCAATCGCGGCCAGGCCGGCGGTTTCGGTGCGCAGAATGCGCGGGCCCAGCTGCAGGCCCTGGAACCCCGCCGCCGCCAGTTGATCCCGGTCGCGCGGCGACCAGCCGCCTTCCGGACCGATCGCGATCACGATGCCCCCGACGGGTGCGGCGTCCAGCGTCGACAGCCGGTGCGCGCCTTGCGGGTCCAGGGTCAACCGAAGCGTATCCACCGGCAGCGCCGCTGCCGCCTGCGCAAGCGACAGCGGCGGGCCCACCTGCGGAATGCGCGCGCGCCCGGACTGGCCACAGGCTGAGGTCACCACGTTGTTCCAGTGCGCCACGCGCTTCTCCGCCCGTGCTGCATCGAGCTTCACCTCGGTACGCTCGGCGTTGACCGGAATGATCGCCGCCACGCCCAGTTCGGTGGCCTTCTGCAGGATCAGGTCCATCTTCTCGCCGCGGGCGATACCCTGCAGCAGAGTGATCGCCAGCGGCGATTCAGTGTCGATGGCCTGCACGGCGTCGATGCGGACCTGTACCTCGCGCTTGCCGGCCACGGTCAGGGTGGCGCTGTAGTCGTGGCCGTCACCGTTGAACAGTACGCAGGTATCGCCCTCGCGCAGGCGCATCACCCGCACCAGGTGGTTGGCCGTCTCTTCCGGCAGGGTCACGGTCTGGCCGCTGTGCAGCGCCAGGTCGATGGGACAGCGGGTCACGCGCATGCAATCGCCTCGTCAATCGCTGCCAGCGTGGTATGTGCCAGCAGCTCCAGTTGTTCGTCATCCACGCAGTAGGGTGGCATCCAGTACAGCACGTCGCCCAGTGGTCGCAGCACCACACCGCGCTTCAGCGCGGCCTTGTAGGCGTGCAGGCCCAGCCGCAGCGCCGGGTCGAACGGGGTGCGCTTGTTGCCGTCGCGCGACAGCTCGAACGCCACCACCATGCCCGCCTGGCGCACGTCGGCCACGTGCGGATGGTCGCTGAACGGTGCAGCCAGCGTGCCCATCACCGAGGCGATGCCGCGGTTGCGGGCGATCACATCGTCGTCGCGGAAGATGTCCAGCGTCGCCAGCGCGGCCGCGCAGGCCAGCGGGTTGCCGGTGTAGCTGTGCGAGTGCAGGAACGCGCGCTCGCGCGAGTCGTCGAGGAAGGCGTCGTACAGTGCCTGCGTCGCCAGCACGGCGGCCAGTGGCAGGAAGCCGCCGGTCAGGCCCTTGGACAGGCACATCAGGTCCGGCATCACCCCGGCCTGCTCGCAGGCGAACAGGGTGCCGGTGCGGCCGAAGCCGGTGGCGATCTCGTCGGCGATCATGAACGCGCCGTGGGCATCGCACAGTTCGCGCACGCGCTGCAGGTACACCGGGTCATGCATGCGCATGCCGCCCGCGCACTGCAGGCGAGGTTCCAGGATTACCGCGCAGATCTCGCCCGGATGCTGGTCGAACAGCGTGGCCAGTCCATCCGCCGCCTGCCGCGCGCGATCGGCTGCGCTTTGGCCGGGCTCGGCCAGGTAAGCGTCGGGCGAGGGCGCGAACAGTCCTTCGGCCAGCAGCGGCGCGTAGACGCGGCGATACAGCGGGATGTCACCCAGCGCGAGCGCGCCCAGGGTTTCGCCGTGGTAGCCGTTTTCGAGTGCGATGAAGCGCGTGCGCCGCGGCTCGCCACGGTTCTGGAAATACTGGAAGGCCATCTTCAGCGCCACTTCCACGCCGGCGGAACCGTTGTCGGCGTAGAACACCTTGGCCAGCGGTTCGCGGCCAGGCTGGCGCGGGGCCAGCGCCAGCAGGCGTTCGGCCAGGGTGATGGCCGGCTCATGGCCGAAGCCGGCCAGCATCACCTGTTCCAGCTGCGTGGCCTGGGCGGCGATGGCGCCACCGATGCGCGGTTCGGCATGGCCGAACAGGTTGGTCCACCAGCTGCTGACCGCATCCAGATAGCGGTTGCCGTCGTGGTCGATCAGCCAGGCACCTTCGCCGCGGGCGATCGGTACCAGCGGCAGGGTGTCCGGGTGTTCACGCATCTGCGTGCACGGGTGCCACAGCACCTGCAGGTCGCGCTGCCGCCAGTGCTGGGCCAGCGGGGAAGGGGTTGGGTCTGCTAGCATTTCGGGCTCATGAACATGTTGCTGCCTGCACATTCTATCGGCCCCGGCGCAGGCGCCGGCCGCCGCGGAGATTCCGCATGAACGATGACCGTGCCGGCCGTCGCTTGCCGATCATCCATCGGATCACCGATGAGGAGAACGGTCCCTTCCAGCGCCAGCACCTGGACCTGGAGTTCTCCAACGGCGAACGCCGCCGCTTCGAGCGCCTGGTCAGCAGGGGGCATGGTGCGGTGGTGGTGGTGCCGATGCTCGATGACGAGACCGTACTGCTGGTACGTGAATACGCGGCCGGCATGCACCGCTACGAGCTGGGCCTGGTCAAGGGCCGGATCGATGCCGGCGAGACGCCGGAGCAGGCGGCCGACCGCGAACTGAAGGAAGAGGCCGGTTACGGCGCGCGCCGGGTGGACGTGCTGCGCGCGATGACCCTGGCCCCGACCTACATGAGCCACCAGTCGTGGTTGGTGGTGGCGCGCGACCTGTACCCGGAAAAGCTGGCCGGCGACGAGCCGGAAGAACTGGAAGTCGTACCGTGGAGGCTGGCCGAGCTGGACCAGCTGATGCTGCGCGAAGACTTCTCCGAGGGACGCTCGCTGGCAGCGCTGTTCATCGCCCGCCAGTGGCTGCAGGGAACGCGATGATCAAACTGACCACGGACCTGCGCGAGACCGCCATCGCCATTGCCCAGGAAGCCGGACAGGCCATCATGCAGGTCTATGCCGATGGCTTCGATGTGCAGATCAAGGATGACAACAGCCCGGTCACCGCAGCCGACCTGGCCGCCAACCAGGTGATCGAGCAGGGCCTGCAGCAGCTGACCCCGGATCTGCCGATCCTGTCCGAGGAATCGGCGCAGGTCCCCTGGGAACAGCGCCGCCACTGGGGCGCCTACTGGCTGGTCGATCCGCTCGATGGCACCCGTGAGTTCGTCAAGCGCAACGGCGAGTTCAGCGTCAATATCGCGCTGATCTACCAGGGCGCGCCGGCCTTCGGCGTGGTGCTGGCCCCGGTGACCGGCATCGTCTGGCATGCCATGCGCGGCGAGCTGGCGTATCGGCGCCAGGGCCTGCACGACACTGTGCTGCGTACCCGCACACCGGCCACCGCACCGTTGCGGGTTGCCGCCAGCCGCTCGCACCGGTCGCCGGAAACCGAAGCGCTGCTGGCGCGCATGGGCCGCATCGAGACCATCGCGCAGGGCTCGTCGCTGAAATTCTGCCGGATCGCCGAAGGTGGCCTGGATGTCTATCCGCGGCTGGGCCCGACCTCTGAATGGGATACCGCCGCCGGCCAGTGCGTACTGCACGCCGCCGGCGGTGCGGTACTGTCGGCAGCGACCGGCAAGCCGTTCCGCTACAACCGCCGCGAGACCCTGTTGAACGGCGATTTCATTGCCCTTGGTGATACCAGCCTGCCGTGGCGCGACTGGTTGTCCGATTGACCCTGGAGGCCGCATGAGCGCGCATGACACCCCCACCAGCGGCAGCGCCGCCGCCCATGAACTGGAACGCCTGCTGGCGATCATGGCGCGCCTGCGCGATCCGCAGGGCGGCTGCCCCTGGGACCTGGAGCAGAACTTCGCGACCATCGCGCCGTACACCATCGAGGAAGCCTACGAGGTGGCCGATGCGATCGACCGTGGCGATCTCGACGATCTCTGTGACGAGCTGGGCGACCTGCTGCTGCAGGTGGTGTTCCATGCGCGCATGGCCGAGGAGCAGGGCGCCTTTGCCTTCGCCGAAGTCGCACGCGCGATCAGCGACAAGATGCAGCGCCGCCATCCGCACGTGTTCGCCGACGTCAGCGTTGACGATGCCGACGGCGTGACGCGTAACTGGGAGGCGATCAAGCGCGCCGAGCGCGCGGCCAAGGGCGAGCAGGATACCTCCGCGCTGGCCGGCATCTCGCGCGGGCTGCCGGAATGGCAGCGGGCGGTGAAGCTGCAGTCGCGCGCGGCCAGGGTCGGCTTCGACTGGCCGGGCCCGTTGCCGGTGCTGGACAAGGCCGCCGAGGAACTGCAGGAGCTGCGCGAGGAGTTCGAGCGCGGCGACATCGCCGGCAACAAGGCGCGCCTGCAGGAAGAGCTGGGCGACCTGCTGTTCGTCTGCGCCAACCTGGCCCGCCACGCCGATATCGATCTGGGCGCGGCGCTGCGCGGGGCCAACCACAAGTTCGAACGCCGCTTCCGTGCGATGGAAGCGCAGGCCGACGCCCAGGGTGGGGCGCTGGCGTCGATGGACCTGGATGCGCAGGAAGCGCTGTGGCAGCACGCCAAGGCGGCGGAGAAGGCGTGAAGACGCTTGCGCTGTTCCTGCTGACCGCGCTGGCCGAAATCGTCGGCTGCTACCTGCCGTGGTTGTGGCTGCGCAAGGGTGGCAGCATCTGGCTGCTGCTGCCGGCGGCGGCCAGCCTTGCCCTGTTCGCGTGGCTGCTGACCCTGCATCCGACCGCCAGTGGCCGCGTCTATGCCGCCTACGGTGGCGTCTATATCGGTACCGCGCTGTTCTGGCTGTGGCTGGTCGACGGCATCCGCCCCAGCCGCTGGGACCTGCTCGGTGCAGCCCTGTGCCTGGCCGGCATGGCGGTGATCATGTTCGGGCCGCGCACGCCCCCGGTGTAGCGTCGAGCCATGCTCGACTGCTTCTGCCAGTATCCGTCGAGCCGAGGCAGCCGAGCATGGCTCGGCTCTCCAAGGGCAAGGATGCTCGCGCAGCGCTGCCGCCTCCGAAGGTGCATGATGTAGGCAGTGATGGCCCGGAGCACGCACATGTCCCGCTTCGCCAGCTTCCGTGAGTTCTACCCGTTCTATCTGGACGAGCACCGCCACCCGGTCTCGCGGCGCCTGCATTTCATCGGCAGCTGCGGCGTGCTGCTGCTGGTCGCGGTTGCCGTGCTGCGCGGCCAGCCGATGTTTCTGCTCGGTGCTCTGTTCTGCGGTTACGGATTCGCCTGGGTCGGCCATTTCTTCTTCGAGAAGAACCGCCCGGCTACCTTTCAGCACCCGCTGTATTCATTCATGGGCGACTGGGTGATGTTCGCCGACATCCTGCGTGGGCGGGTGCCCTGGTAGCCTCGCTGTGCCCGCCGTCCTCACGCGCTATGCTGGGGCCTGGGCGACATAGATAAGGAAAGCGCGATGTTCCCGACCATGTTCTTTACCGTCGTACTGGCCTTCGTGGCCGTGGTGATCCTGTTCAAGGCGGTGCGGATGGTGCCGCAGGGGTATGAATGGACCGTTGAGCGCTTCGGCCGCTACACCCACACCATGACGCCGGGCCTGCACTTCCTGATCCCAATCGTCTACGGGGTCGGGCGCAAGGTGAACATGATGGAACAGGTGCTGGATGTGCCCAGCCAGGAAGTGATCACCAAGGACAACGCGGCCGTGCGCGTGGACGGCGTGGTGTTCTTCCAGGTCCTGGATGCGGCCAAGGCCGCCTACGAGGTGGCCAACCTGGAAGTGGCCATGATCGCCCTGGTGCAGACCAACATCCGTACCGTGATCGGTTCGATGGACCTGGATGAATCGCTCAGCCAGCGCGAGGTGATCAATGCCCAGCTGCTGAGCGTGGTCGACCATGCCACCAATCCCTGGGGCGTGAAGGTCAACCGTATCGAGATCCGCGACATCCAGCCGCCACGCGATCTGCTGGATGCGATGGCGCGGCAGATGAAGGCCGAGCGCGAGAAGCGTGCGCAGATCCTCGAAGCGGAAGGTTCACGGCAGTCGGAGATCCTGCGCGCCGATGGCGAGAAGCAGGCCACCGTGCTGGAGGCTGAAGGCCGCCGCGAAGCCGCGTTCCGCGATGCCGAGGCGCGCGAACGCCTGGCCGAGGCCGAAGCGATGGCGACCAAGGTGGTGTCGGCAGCGATCGCCGAGGGTGACGTGCAGGCGATCAACTACTTTGTCGCGCAGAAGTACGTGGAAGCGTTCAAGGAACTGGCCAGTTCACCGAACCAGAAGCTGGTGCTGATGCCGATGGAGGCCAGTGGCGTGATCGGCTCGATCGCAGGCGTGGCCGAACTGGCAAAACAGGCGCTGGCCAGCCAGGACAACAAGGCCGCCGACAAGCGGCCGCCGCCGCTCGGAGGCTGACATGCGCTGGGAAGTCGTCGGTTGGGGTGCGTTGGCGCTGCTGCTGTTCGCGGCCGAAGCGCTGGCGCCGGGTGCATTCATGCTGTGGATCGGCATTGGTGCGGCAGCGGTGTTCGTACTGGTTGCGGTGTTCAGTGACATTCCGCTGTTGTGGCAGGTGATTGCTTTCGTCCTGCTGAGCGTGGTCTCGATCCAGTGCTACCGTCGCTGGGGGCGACCGCGGGCACGGCCCAGCGATGCGCCGCTGCTCAACCGCCGCACGGAGCAGTTGATCGGCCGGGAGGTCGCACTGCAGCAGGCCATCGTCGGCGGCCAGGGACGGGTCAGCATCGATGATGCGTCCTGGCAGGTGAGTGGACCGGATCTGCAGGCCGGCAGCCTGGTACGGGTGGTGGCGGTGCAGGGCAGCACGCTACGGGTCGAGGCTGCAGACCGTCCCCTGTAGAGCCGAGCCCACGCTCGGCTCCTGCACGAAGAGCAGCCGAGCGTGGGCTCGGCTCTACAGCTCGCCCGCTGCGCGGCGGCACGCCTGCGGGCGACCGATCTGGGATAATGGGGATTCTTGTTTCCTCTGCTGCCGGACCCGGTCATGACCCAGAAGACGCTGCTCAACGATACCCACCGCGCCCTTGGCGCCAAGATGGTCGATTTCGGGGGTTGGGACATGCCCATCCACTACGGCTCGCAGCTCGACGAGCACCACCTGGTGCGTCGCGAGTCCGGTGTATTCGACGTCAGCCACATGACCGTGGTCGACCTGCACGGTGACCAGGTCAAGCCGTTCCTGCGCCACCTGCTGGCCAACTCGGTCGACAAGCTGAAGGTGACCGGCAAGGCACTGTATTCGTGCATGCTGAATCCGCGCGGCGGCGTCATCGATGACCTGATCGTCTACTACCTGGGCGACGATTTCTTCCGCATGGTGGTCAATGCCTCCACCCGCGAGAAGGACCTGGCCTGGCTGCGTGAGCAGGCTGCGCCGTTCGGCGTTTCGGTCGAACAGCGCCCGGACCTGGCCATCCTCGCCGTGCAGGGCCCGCAGGCACGCGACATCGTCATCGGCCTGGCCCGCGAAAGCGATCGCGCAACGCTGGCCAAGCTGGGCCGTTTCGCCGCCCTGCAGGTGCAGTCGGACGACGCTGTCGAGCTGTTTGTCGCTCGCACCGGGTACACCGGTGAGGACGGTTTCGAGATCCTGCTGCCGCAGGATGCCGTGGTCGCGTTCTGGAACCGCCTGCTGGCGGCAGGCGTGAAGCCGGCCGGCCTCGGCGCGCGCGACACCTTGCGCCTCGAAGCTGGCATGAACCTGTACGGCCAGGACATGGACGAAGAGATCAGCCCGTACGAAGCGGCACTGGCCTGGACCGTGTCGCTGGACGAAGGCCGCGACTTCATCGGCCGCGACGTGCTGGAAGCGCAGAAGGCCGCTGGCACCGCACGCCAGATGATCGGCCTGGTGATGGACGAGAAGGGCGTGCTGCGCCACGGCCAGGCGGTGACCACCGCGAGCGGCCAGGGCGAGATCCTGTCCGGCACCTTCTCGCCGACCCTGGCCAAGGGCATCGCCTTCGCCCGCGTGCCGGCCGGTGAGCTTGGCGAGGTCACCGTCGACATCCGCGGCCGGCAGGTGCCGGTGCGCGTGGTCAAGTTCCCGTTCGTGCGCGAAGGCCAGGCCCAGCCCGGCGTGTTGGCCGACGCCTGATCCGAACATGCCGGTCGTCACTGACAGCAGTGGCGGCCGGTTGGTTACACTAGCCCCGTTTTTTCCACCCCCTGCATATCTCTGGAGCAGTCCCATGAGCGAGATCCCCGGCGACCTCAAGTTCCTCAAGTCCCATGAGTGGGCCCGTGTCGAAGGCAATGGCCGCGTCACCGTCGGTATTTCCGACCACGCCCAGGGCCTGCTGGGTGACCTGGTCTACGTCGAACTGCCGGAAGTCGGCGCCGACGCCAAGGCCGGCGAACAGATCGCCGTCGTCGAGTCGGTGAAGGCCGCCTCGGACGTCTACAGCCCGATCAGCGGCAAGGTGGTCGAGGTCAACTCGGCCCTGTCCGACAAGCCAGAAACCATCAACGAAGATGCCTACGGCGAAGGCTGGATGTTCGTGGTTGAACTGACCAACGCCGAAGAGGTCAACGAACTGCTGGACCCGGACGCGTACGCCGAAGCCCTGGAGAACGACGACCACTGAGTCGCCGCTTCCTGGTTCGGACACGGCCACCTTCGGGTGGCCGTTTTTGTTTTGGCGAGTGCATCGGACTCATGACGCGGGGTTCGCTCCGCACCCTCGATGCGGCATCAGCAGACCCGCGAACGGCACCGAGGGGTGCGCGCAGTTTTGCGCAAATCCGCGTTTCCACCCCGCGCCGACGCGTCCGGATGTGAAAACTTTTCGCCCCCCGTTGCGGTGCCGTTGTGCTGGCGTTGGTGCTGGCGGCGACGGCTGCCGGCGCTGCATGCGTGCAACGGTGCCCAGCGCGTGTGCGTCTGCGCGGAGTGCTTATTTCAAGTGCTTTTTGTTCAACTTCTGCGTTGCTGTGGTTGCGGTCAACGTGCGTGCGTGGCGCGTTGATGGTCGTTGCAGGCGCGGTGTGGTGACCGTGCAGGCGGCACCGTGGATGGCGCGGATGTGAAAATTTTTCGCGGGGGTTGTTGACAGTAAAAAAAACCGTGATTAGGTTTCGCCTCAGCAGACCTTGCCTGCCCAACCGAGTGCGCAGAATCAATCGTCCGATGCGAAGCAGCCCCTTCAAGACCACCGCGACCCAGATGACGGTGGACATGGCCCCGCTTCCCCCGGAGAAATGCAAGGCAACTCCCGTTCCGATGCCCGCTCCGCCGATCGAGGCGGGCATTGCCGCATCCGTAACGGCGCGCCTGACGCGCCGGCGGTCCCCGCACGCAGCATCCGCGGGTTTGATCCACCTGGGCGTTTCAACTCCCTATCACTGACGAGGAGCCATCCCATGGCAACCAAGAAAGCTGCGAAGAAGAAGCCCGCCGCCAAGAAAGCGGTGAAGAAGGTCGCGAAGAAGGCCGCTGCCAAGAAGGCAGTGAAGAAGGTCGCGAAGAAGGCGACCGCCAAGAAGGCAGTGAAGAAGGCTGCGAAGAAGGTCGCCAAGAAGACCACTGCGAAGAAGGCAGTGAAGAAGGCGGCGAAGAAGGTAGCCAAGAAGTCCACCGCCAAGAAGGCCGTCAAGAAGACCGCGAAGAAGGCCGTCAAGAAGGTAGCCAAGAAGACTGCCAAGAAGACTGCCAAGAAGGCAACGGCCCGCAAGCCGGCCAAGAAGGTCGCGAAGAAGGCCACTGCCAAGAAGGCCGTCAAGAAGACCGCCAAGAAGGCAGTGAAGAAGACCGCGAAGAAGGCCACCAAGAAGGCTGCCCCGAAGAAGGCAGCGAAGAAGGTTGCCAAGCGCAAGCCGGCCGCCCGCAAGAAGAAGGCCGCTCCGGTCGCTCTGCCGGCCACCCCGGCGCCGCTGATCTAAGTACTTCCCGATAGCCGCATCCTGAAACCCCCTTCCCCGGCTGCCCAGCGGGGAGGGGGTTTTTTTATGGGGCCGTTTGTAGGGTCGAGCCATGCTCGACTGCTTTTCTGGCGGTCGACGCTAGCGCTGCGGCGCTGGTGGGAAACGTTCCACCAGGAAGTCGATGAAGCTGCGCAGGCGGGTCGAGCGGTAGCGGTCGTGGGCGTAGACCAGGTGCATCGGTCGACCGGCCTGGCCATGTTCGGGGAACAGCGGCACCAGCCGACCTGCCTCGACATCCGCGGACAGCAGCAATGCCGATTGCAGGACGATGCCCATGCCATGCAATGCGGCCAAGCGCAGCGCCTCACCATTGTTGACCTGCAGCCGGCCGTCGGGCGTACGGACGAGTTCGCCAGCGTCGGCCTGCAGCCACTGCGCGAGTGCCGTCGGTTCGAAGGACAGGCACTGGTGCCGGGCAAGTGCCTGCAGGTTGGTGGGCGTGCCATGCCGGGCGAGGTACCCGGGGGAGGCGCACATCATCAGCCGGTAGGGCGCGAGTGCGCGCGCGACCAGCGTGCTGCTGTCGGCCAGCGTGCCGATGCGCAGCGCCGCTTCGAATCCTTCTTCGGCGAGGTCGACGACGCGGTCGGTCAGCGTCGCTTCGACCCGGACGCCAGGGTGGCGCGCCATGTAGTCGGCCAGTGCTGGCACCAGCGCATGCGTGCCGAAGATCACCGGTGCGCTGATGCGCAGCGTGCCTGCCGGTGCCAACTGCTGATGCTGGGCCTGGGCATCGGTTTCGTCCACCAGACGCAGGATCTCCCTGCAACGGGCGTAGTAGTCCTCGCCGAAGGGCGTCATATGCTGGCGCCGCGTGGTTCGGCTCAGCAGCTGCATGCCCAGGCGTGCTTCCAGTGCACGCAGGTGCTTGCCGGCCATCGTCGCGGAGATATCCAGTGCCGTAGCGGCGGCACTGAGACTGCCTTTGTCCACGATCAGCACGTAGACCTGCATGCTTTCCAGCAGGTTCATCTGACACTCCGGGTGTTGAATGCTGAAACCTGCGCGGAGTTTATCAATCAGGGGTGATCAAACAGCATGCACAGCACGCGCCGGATGTGCCGGCTGGCTGATTGGGAGAACAACATGGATCTGGGGCTTGAAGGGCGTACCGCGCTGGTCACCGGGGCGGGCAGTGGCATCGGTGCCGGTGTGGCCAGGCTGCTGGCGGCACAGGGCGCACGCATCGCGATCAGCGCCCGCCGCATCGAGCCGCTGCAGGCACTGGCGGCGGAGATCGAATCTGCAGGCGCGCCGGCACCGATCGTCCTGCTGGGCGACCTCACCGATGCGGAGCAGGTACGCCACATTGCGGATGCAGCCTCGGCGGCACTGACGCGTGTCGACATCCTCGTCAATGCGGCTGGAGGAGGCCGGCCGACCACGGTGGATGCGGGGGACGATGTCTGGGAGGAAGCCATGGCCTTGAACTTCTCTTCGGCGCGGCGCCTGACCCAGGCACTGCTGCCGGCGATGCAGGCGCAGGGCTGGGGGCGGGTGATCAACCTCAGCGGTTCAATGGAACCGCGCGCGGTGAATGCCGCCACGGCGGCGAAGGCGGCGTTGCATCTGTGGAGCAAAGGGCTGTCGTCGGCGCTGGCCTCACAGGGCATCACGGTCAATGCAATCGCGCCGGGACGGATCAACAGCGCACAGATCCGGGAGCGCCTGCATCCCACCGAGGAAAGCCGGCGTGAGTTCATCGAACGCAACATTCCGATCGGGCGTTTTGGTGATCCGGAGGAGGTGGCGCCGCTGGTGGCCTTCCTGGCCTCGCCCTTGGCCGCCTACATTACCGGCGCGGTGATTCCGGTGGATGGCGGCATGCACTACTTCGCGCATTAGCCTTCCGTTTGTAGAGGCGAGCCATGCTCGACGGCTTTGCCCGAACAGTCGGGCACGGCTCGACTCTACAAGAGCCAACAAAAAGGGCGACCCGCAGGCCGCCCTTCGCACACACGGTCGAGTCCGACAGATCAGCGCGGCGAAGCCACCGCGCGATTGCCCGAGGCACCCTTGCCCTTGCGCTTGTCCTGCTGCGCGGGACCCGCGCCCTCGGCCATCAGGTTGTCGCTGCCGAAGTCGGTGTCCACGTCCAGCCAGCGCTGCGTCGGCAGGCCCAGGGCGGAATCGAGCACGGTCGGCAGCAGGCCGCTGGGCAGGCCGCTTTCGCCGTTCCACATGATGGCGATGCCGAGATCGCGTTCCGGTACCAGCGCGACCAGGCCGCGGTAGCCCTGCACGGCACCGGCATGGAACACCACGTCGTGACCGGCGTAATCGAAGGTGCGCCAGCCCAGGGCGTAGCCGGCCGAGTGCAGGCGCTCGCGGCGCCAGCCCGAACGCATCTCGCCGGGGGTGTTGATCAGGCTGGAGTGCAGGGTGGCCAGCAACGGTGCCGGCAGCACATCGGGGCGATGGCCGGTGTGGGCCAGCAGCCACTGCGCCATGTCGCTGGCGCTGGCGTTGACGCCGGCTGCCGGGGCAACACGGTAGTAGGTCGGCTTCGGTGTCAGCGACACCCAGCCGTTGCGGCTGCGCACGTGCGGGCGCGCCCAGCGCGAGCTGGCCTGGATGCCGGCCAGGCCGAGGCTGGCGTCGTTCATGCCCAGCGGCTTGAAGATGCGGCGCTCGACCGACTGCTCGTAGAAGCTGCCGGAGGCGGCATAGACGACGTCGCCGATCAGGCTGAAGGCCACGTTCTGGTAGGCGTAGCAGTCGCCCGGCAGGCACTTCAGGCTGGTGTTGGCCAGCTTCTGGGTCAGCGAGTAGTACTCGGCATTGCCTTCGATGTCGCGGTCGTAGGCGTTGTAGGGCAGGCCGACGCGATGGCTGAGCACGTCGGCCACGGTCAGGCGATCGGTGGCTTCGGGCGAGTTGAGGCGGAAGCCGGGCACGTAGTCGGTGACCTTGCTGTCCCAGCGCAGGGTGCCGTCGTTGACCAGCAGGCCGGCCATGGTGCCGGCGAAGGCCTTGGACAGCGACGCCAGGCGGAACACGGTGTGGGCATCGACCGGCAGCGGGTTGTTGACGTCGGTGACGCCATAGCCGCGCGCACTGAGCACGCGGCCGCCCTGCACGATCGCCACCGCCATGCCGGGCACGCGCTCACCATAGGTGAGCTGCTGCGCCATTGATTCGATGTTGGCGACGTTGAAGCCAGCCGCCGGGGCCTGCACCTGCGGCACCAGGCCGGTGCGGTAGGCGGCTGGCTGGGTGTGGGCGACGGTGGGAGCCGTAGCGGATTCGATGTTGGTCGGCATCGGCGGCAATGCCGGCGGTGTCTGCGCGGTGGTGGACAAGGCAACGGGCATCAACATGCCCAGCAAACCGGTGGCCGCCGAACGGATCGGACGACGCAGGCTGTTCTTTTTCATCGGTTGGACCCGTGCGCGACTGCTGATGGCGATTCTAGCGCCGCTTTTCCCTTGTGCACAAACAAAGCGAAGATGAATGCGCATCTCGTTGAAAAAGTTGGAATTTTGACGCTCTCAAGGCGTGTATCGGAACGTGTCATCCGGACTCCTCATGACACTGCGTTGCAGCCTTCAAACGGCCTCCTGCTGGCGATGTTGCAGTGCATTGGCTAACGTACGCGCTTCACCGCCCCCGGAGCCTGCCATGCCGCTGTCCAACCGCCGTCTTCTGGCGAGGGACGCCGCGTGAGTGCGGTGCAGGGCAGGGGGCCGCTGCGGGGCCTGATGGTGGCGCTGCGCGAGTCGCCGGCGTTGTGGTGGTCGTTCCTGTATTTCTTCTGCCTGCTCAGCGGCTACTACGTGCTGCGCCCGGTGCGGGAGGCGATGGCCGCCTCGGCCGACCTGGAAACGGTGTTCCCGCCGATGCTCATTGCCTGGTTCGCCAGCCATGGCATCGCGCTCAAGGACTTCGTGCTGCAATTCCTGTTCTCCTGCGTGTTCGTGATCATGCTGGTGCTGCAGCCGGTGTACGGCTGGCTGGTCAGCCGCTTCCCGCGGCAGGTGTTCCTGCCGGCGGTGTATGGGTTCTTCATCGTCACCTTGCTGGGTTTCTACATACTGTTCGACAGCGGTGTGCCGGGCCGCGGCATGGCGTTCTTTTTCTGGATCACCGTCTTCAACCTGTTCGCGGTGGCGGTGTTCTGGAGCTTCATGGCCGATGTGTTTTCCAACGCGCAGGCACGTGCTTTCTACGGTTACATCGGCGCGGCCGGCACCATCGGTGCTTTTCTCGGTCCGATCATCACCGGTGCGCTGGTACAGCGCGTGGGCATCGCCAACCTGATGCTGGTTTCGGCCGGATTCCTCGCCATCTGCCTGTTGAGCATCTGGCGGCTACGGCACTGGGCGGTGCTGCGCGAGCAGGAGCAGCAGTTGGTATCCGGCGAGCAGCCGATGGGTGGCAGCGTGCTGGACGGCTTGAAACTGATCGTGCGTGAGCCGTTGCTGCGCTGGCTGGCGATCATGGTGGTGTTCGGTGTGGGCGTGGGCACCCTGTTGTACAACCAGCAGGCCAGCATCGTGCGTGCGGCGTTCAACGATGCAGGCGCTGCCACGGCCTTCTTCTCGCGTATCGACCTGGCGGTGAACGCACTGGCGCTGCTGATGCAGCTCGGCCTGACCCGCTGGCTGCTGTCGCGTCACGGCATCGCGCCGGCCCTGTTGATCCCTGGCTTTGCGATCCTGATCGGCTTCTCGGTGCTTGCCGCTTCACCCATGCCGTTGATGGTCGCAGTGGTGCAGGTGATGACCCGCGCCAGCGAGTTCGCATTGGCCAAGCCGGCACGCGAAACCATCTATACCCGCGTGGACCGGCAGTGGCGCTACAAGGCCGGTGCGGCCATCGATACCGTGGTGTACCGCGGCGCGGACCTGAGCTTTGCGTGGGTGCACAAGGGCTTGTCGCTGTTCGGTTCACACGTGGTGTTCATCGGTGGCGTGGTGGTTGCCGCGTGCATGACCGCCGCCGCATTCGGTGTGCTACGCGAAGAAAAGAAGCTTCCGCGCGACCGCTGAGCCGCGCGGGGTCGGATCCCTCTTCCACGGAGAGGGCTCTGACCCCATCACCCCATCCATCCAAGGAACCGCCATGTACTGGATCGCACTCGCCCTGACCCTGCTGGTCGCCCTGCTGCACGTCTATTTCCTGGTGCTGGAGATGTTCCTGTGGACCCGCCCGCTGGGCCTGAAGACCTTCCGCAACACGCCGGAGAAGGCAGAGGCCACGCGCGTGCTGGCGGCCAACCAGGGCCTGTACAACGGCTTCCTGGCGGCGGGCATCGTGGTGGGGCTGGTGATCGATCAGCCGGTGCTGGTGACGTTCTCGCTGGCCTGCGTGGTGGCGGCGGGGTGCTATGGCGCGTACAGCGTGAGCCGTCGCATTTTCATGATCCAGGCGCTGCCGGCGATCCTGGCGTTGGGGTTTCGCGCGGTGGCGTAGTTTCCAGCCAACGGCGCAGCCCCTCGTGGGATGGTCGCGTAGAGCGGGTCATGTGTTCGGTGTGGCGGGCGGGCCGTGCAGGGGACGCTGCAAGTACGTCCATGTAAGCTCGATGGCGCCATCCATGGCGCCAACGCCCCTGCACGGCCCACCCGCCACACCCCTGACAGTTTCCGTGCGCGGCCAGCCCACGGAGAAGAAAAAGAAGATCAACAGCAACAGCAAAAAGCGGCCGGTGGGCCGCTTTTGCTGTTGCTCTTCTTTTTTCTCTTCCGTGGGCTGGACGCCGCAGAGATCTGTCAGAGGCTGGGGGCGGTGGGTTCGCGGGGGTGTCCGCGGCATGGATGCCGCGGCCAAGCCCCCAGGGACGGGTTCACGGCGTCCCCCACGAACCCACCGCCCCCAGCCAAACCCAGGCTTTCCGTGACCAACCGTCCACCCCACGAGGGGCTGCGCCGTTCGCGGGAACGCTACTTCGCCGGCGACATCCACATGTCGATCACCGCGCTGAACACCTCCGTGCCCGCACGGTCGCGCACGCTCACCGTCACCGGCAGCGCATAGCCCTCGGCAGCGGCCACGATCGGCTGCGCCGGAAGCGCTACCGCCTGCAACGTGCCACGCGCCTTGGCCAGGTACTGCACCTGCATCCCCTTTGGAATCCAGCGCATGCCCTTCGGCAGCGATGCATCGACCATCAGCCCGGCGGTCAGTTCGGCCAGGTTGCACATCGCGATCGCGTGCACCGTACCGATGTGGTTGCGCACCTTGCGGCGGTCGGCCAGCGTGCCTTCGCAGCGGCCGTGTTCCAGGCGCGTGATGCGCGGTGCGATGCTGGCGAAGTAGGGCGCCTTGAAGCACACCGCGCGTGAGAACAGCCAGTTGCCGGCAGGCCAGCGCTGCAGGCGGTGGTAGAGCGAGAGCAGGGGCGTGGACATGAGGGGTATTCCGGTCGGCGGACAAAGCGACGGCGGGCCGAAGCCCGCCGTCGAGGCAACGCGTGTCGCGGGCGATCAGGCCGCCTGCGAATGCGGGTCCTTGTGCTGGCGGTCGTAGTAGCTGGCTGCGCGCAGTTCGTGGGTGTCGAAGTCGTCCACGGTGATGGTGTCCAGGGTCAGCGTACGCAGTTCTTCCAGCAGGCTGCGCTCGTCCTGGGTGATCACGCCTTCGGCCACGGCTTCGTCCAGCTGCGCCTTGAAATCCAGTGCTTCGATGCCCTTGCTCTTCAGCGCCTTCAGGAACTTGCGCTCCACCGGCTCGGCCATGATCGCCTTGCTCAGGTAGCTGTTGATGCGGCCGCCCGGGTTGTTCTCGCACGGGGTCAGGAACACGCCACTGGCCAGACGGTCGCGGGCTTCGTTCGGCGCCATCAGCAGAGCGGCGACGCGACGGCTCAGGCGGTCGCCCGGGGCCTCGGCGCGACGGCCCAGCGGGAAGATCAGCGCCCACATCAGCCAACCGATCGGACGGATCGGGAAGTTGCGCAGCGCGGCCGACAGCGATTCCTCGATCTTGTGCACGCTGTCATGGAAGGCCCAAGCCAGCAGCGGCTGGTCGGCCTGCGGTGCGCCTTCGTCGTGGTAGCGCTTGAGCATGGCGCTGGTCATGTAGACGTGGCTCAGCACGTCGCCCAGGCGGCCGGACAGCGATTCCTTGAACTTCAGCTTGCCACCGAGGGTCATCATCGAGATGTCGGCCATCAGCGCCAGGTTGGCCGAGTAACGATCCAGCTTGCGGAAGTAGCGGCGGGTGTAGGCGTCACCCGGGGCAGCACCGAAGCGCGCACCGGTCAGGCCGAACCAGAACGAACGCACGGCGTTGGAGAGGCCATAGCGGATGTGGCCGAACAGGCTGCGGTCGAACTCCTGCAGGCCGGCACGGGTATCCGGATCCTGCGCGGCCTTCATCTCCTTCAGCACCCACGGGTGGCAGAGGATCGCACCCTGGCCGAAGATCAGCAGGCTGCGGGTCATGATGTTGGCGCCTTCCACGGTGATCGCGATCGGCGCGGCCTGCCAGCTGCGTCCGGCGAAGTTGCGCGGCCCCAGGATGATGCCCTTGCCGCCGATCACGTCCATCATGTCCGAGATCACTTCGCGGCTCATGTTGGTGCAGTGGTACTTGGCGATCGCCGACGGCACCGACGGCACGTCACCACGGTCAACCGCGGCGGCGGTGGCCTGCGACAGTGCGCTGATCTTGTACGCCTTGCCGCCGATGCGGGCCAGCGCTTCTTCCACGCCTTCGAAGCGGCCGACCGACAGGCCGAACTGCTTGCGGATGCGCGCATAGGCGCCGGTCACCGCGGCACCGGCCTTGGCACCGCCGCTGGCGGTGGACGGCAGGGTGATCGAGCGGCCCACGGCCAGGCACTCGTTGAGCATGTTCCAGCCCTTGCCGGCCATGGCGGCGCCACCGATCAGCTGGGTCAGCGGAATGAACACGTCCTTGCCGCGGATCGGGCCGTTCTGGAACGTCGAGTTCAGCGGGAAGTGGCGACGGCCGATTTCAACGCCGGCGGTGTCGCGCGGCAGCAGGCCCAGGGTGATGCCGATGTCGCGGGTATCGCCGATCAGGCCATCCGGGTCGTACATGCGGAAGGCCAGGCCGATCAGCGAAGCGACCGGGGCCAAGGTGATGTAGCGCTTGTCGAAGGTCAGCTTGACGCCGAGCACCTGCTCGCCGTTCCATTCGCCCTTGCAGACGATGCCGTAATCCGGAATCGAGGTGGCGTCGGAGCCGGCGAACGGACCGGTCAGGCCGAAGCAGGGCACTTCGCGGCCATCGGCCAGGCGCGGCAGGTACTGGTCCTTCTGTTCCTGGGTGCCGTAATGCACCAGCAGTTCACCCGGGCCCAGCGAGTTCGGCACGCCGACCGTGGAGCTGACCACCGACGACACCGACGCCAGCTTCTGGATGACCTTGTGGTGGGCCAGCGCGGAGAAGCCCAGACCGCCGTATTCCTTCGGAATGATCATGCCGAAGAACTTGTTCTTCTTGATGAAGGCCCACAGCTCCGGCGGCAGGTCGGCGTGGACGTGGGTGATTTCCCAGTCGTTGACCATGGTGCATAGTTCTTCCACCGGGCCATCCAGGAAGGCCTGTTCCTCGGCGGTCAGCTGCGGCTTGGGATAGTTCAGCAGGATGTTCCAGTCCGGATCACCAGTGAACAGTTCGCCCTCGAAACCCACCGAGCCGGTTTCCAGCGCGATGCGCTCGGTCTGCGACAGCGGCGGCAGCACCTTGCGGAACACCTTCATCATCGGGCCGGTCAGCAGCGGCTTGCGGATGAACGGCAGCAGCAGCGGCACGGCGATCACCGCCAGCACGGCGGCCGCGACGATCGTAGCGGTCTGGTTGACGTAGGGAATGAACCAGCAGGCGGCCAGCAGGGCCACGCTGATCAGCGTCCAGGTAACCAGCCGCATGCGGTGGTAGGCGACGAACGCGCCTGCCAGCAGCAGGGCGAGGAAGGGAAGAACGATGCTCATGAGCGTGCTCCGGTGACGTGCTCGTTTGTGGCGGACGAAGCCGCAGCGTCCGCTGCGGGCAACACGTCCAGATAGTCCAACACAGTAGCGGTAAAGGCGTCGTTGTCATCGCCGGCGACCATGTGCGTGGCCTGCGGCAGCTGTACATGGCGCGCGTGCGGCGCCAACGCCAGGAATTCGGCCACGGTCTGCGGCGTGACCAGGTCACTGCGGCCGCCGCTGACCAGCAGCAGCGGGCACTTGACCTGGCGTGCGGCCTCGGCCAGTGCATCCTGGTGCTGCTCGCTGTCGCGGGCCAGCTCGGCCACCAGGCGCGGGTCCCAGTGCCAGCGCCAACGCCCGTGGCCGTCTTCGCGCAGCAACGCACGCAGCGACTGCTCGGATTTGCGCGGGCGGTGCGGCATGTAGGCCGAGATCACGTCGGCGGCCTGGGTCAGCGAGGCGAAGCCGTCGGGGTGGGCGGTCATGAAGGCCAGGATGCGTTCGACACCGGCGGTATCCCAGCGCGGGGTGATGTCGACCAGCACCATCGCCGAGAACAGGCCCGGCCAGCGCGACTCGGCCAGCAGGCCGAACAGGCCGCCCATCGATGCCGCGACCAGCACCGGCGGGCGCGGCTGTTCACCGGCCAGCACGATCAGGTCATCGGCGAACTGTTCGCCGTGATAGGGCAGGTCGGCGGCATTCCAGTCCGAATCGCCGTGGCCACGTGCGTCGTAAGCCAGGGTCTGCAGGCCCGCTGCGGACAGGGCGCGGGCGGTGGCAATCCAAGCGTGGCGGGTCTGGCCGAAGCCATGTGCGAACAGGACGCGGCCGCGCCGGCCGTGGTCGCTGGCGGTCGCCGCCAGGCGCGCGCCATGGGCAGCATCCAGGCGCAGATCATGGAACGCAGCGGGAGTAGGGGACGTAACCATACTTGCTAGTATGGATCGCTTGAATGGGAAGTCAATACTGTATCGTATGGTGCGGTGCGGCAGGCCTTCCGGCTCGGGTTCTGACGGTTTCGACAGCAACCGCGTACTGCAACGAACCCCGGCGTATGGTTAAATCAGCGCATGAATCAACCTGACGCTTCCGCCGGCGAACCGCGCGCCGGCCGCAACAGCCGCCTGAGTGCCGAAGACTGGGCCCAGGCGGCCCTCGACCTGATTGCTGAACAAGGCGTAGGCGCCGTCGCGGTGGAGCCGCTGGCACGGCGGCTGGGCGTGACCAAGGGCAGTTTCTACTGGCATTTTCCCTCGCGTGACGCACTGCTGCAGGCCGCGTTGGAACGCTGGGAACTGTTCGAACAGGAACAGGTGTTCGGCAGCCTGGAAGACGTGCCGGATCCGCGCGTGCGCCTGCGCCAGCTGTTCCAGATGGTCGCGCATGAAGTGCAGCCGCACATCATCTACAGCGAACTGCTGAAGGCGCTGGACCACCCGATGGTGCGACCGGTGATCGATCGCGTATCGCAGCGCCGCCTCGACTATCTGATCGCCTCGTTCCGCCAGGCCGGGCTCAGTTCGACCGACGCGCGGCATCGCGCGCGCCTGGCCTACGCGGCCTATGTCGGCTTCCTGCAGCTGTCGCTGCAGCTGCAGCAGCCCAAGCAGGCGCGCGAGGATTTCGAAGCCTATGTCGAGCACCTGATCGAGACGCTGATCCCGAACGGCTGAAGTTGAAAGCCTGCGGCCAATAGCCGGCTGCCCGTCGCTTGACAGCAAGTGCTGGATGATTGAATGTTCAGGATGCCTTCACGGATCTCGGGCGAGGACAGGGATGTTCCACGGAATCAATCAGCAGGCATTGCCGGCCTTCCAATCGTTGCCCGGCACCATGGCATACGCAGAGATACAGCGACGCCTTGAGGCCTTCCGGATCGCCTTGAACGCACCTCGGATGCGCTTTTCCGCGCATCCGTTGTTGTTTGATCGCAACGACTACGAGCAACTGGTAGACGGCTTGCAGCTGGTTGCATCCGGCCTGCAGCGCGTGGTCGACGAAGCATTGCGTCGGCATGCGCGTAGTGACCTTATGCAGCTGATGGGGGTCGACGCTGCATGGGCACCCTTGGTGGACTGGGAGCAGCTTCGCAGCGGCCAACATCGCGTGATGCGTGCCGATCTGTTGCCTTGCGCAGATGGCATGCGGATATGCGAGCTCAATTTCTCCGCAGCGGTGGGTGGCTTCGAATTGTTCGAACACTATCGAGCGTTCGCCGACGTGCTTGGCTGGGACGCAGAGGGTAGTCAGGCGGTACCGGTAAACAATCTTGCCAGCATGTACGCGCGAAGCATCGTGCGTGAGGGCTACCTTAGCCTCCATCTGCTCGACTGGAGCACGCATTCGGCAATGGGTTATCCCAGTGGCGATCTCAGCCGGCAGTGGTTGCGGCGTTCTCTGCCTGGACTGGACATTTCGGTGCATGATGAACGTAGCTGGCGCGATGCGCGGCGCTCGGGCATGGATATGAGCAGGACACTGGTCCATCGTCGCTTTACCTATGACGACGTGCTTTCTGATCACGATGTGTACCTGGACATCCTCGACAGCGGTGCGAGGTTCTCCAATGGCCTTGAAGCCGAACTGCTGATGAGCAAGGCATGGCTGGCATTGCTGTGGGATGAGGGCTACCGGCAGGTACTGACGCCGATGGAATGGGAGGCAGTACAGCGCTGGGTGGTGCCCACGCATTTCGTCACTGTCGACGATGTAGCCGCATTGAACGAATCCGACAGCAACATCGTGTTCAAGAAAAAGTACGGCTACGGCGGGCAGGATGTCGTTCCCTCCGGTAGCGCCGCCGCTGCCCTGTTGGCGCGCCGGTTGAGCACATCTGGAGCTGGCGACTGGGTCCAGCAGCCGATGCTCGATGTTCCGGAACTGGTCCATCTGGACGATCGCGACCTTGGCTTGGCGCCTCACCGTACAGTGGTGGGCGTGTACCTGCATGAGGGCGCGGCCAGCGGTTGCGTCGTGCGCTCAGCGGTTGGCAATCGGGTTGTCAATGCCAGCAGTGGCGCCAGCATCGGCTGGGCACCGGTACTGAACCCCGATGAGCGCGGCGCATTCCTGGAGAAATTTTCTGCCCTGGCTTGATTGATTGCTTTCCCAAACGAAAGGAGGACGCTGCATGAGTATGGTATTGGAAGCCTCTCGACTTTCCCGCTATGCGGATGAGTTGAAAACGACCGGCAGTACGTTGATCCCGATGGGCGTTGTGTTTGATGCTTCGACATTGAAGGAGCTTGAAAGGCTCCAGTCATTGCTGCCTGAAGAAGCCGTGACGCAGGGCGACGCGGGCGACACGCATGACATCTACGTGCGTCGCATCATGGTTGATCGGCAAGGCGAGGTTCCGCAGGTGGTCAATCGCCCGCACGCAGACCAGATCCTGGACATTCTCAACCGGGAGGAGTGCCGGAACGCGATTGCAGAACTGTTCCAGTCACAGGATGCCTTCCATATCCGTCGGGCACAGATGAACCGCATGACGGCGGGTTCCTTCATCGGCCTGCATCTGGATGCTGCCAGCAATCCGGACTATGACTACTCGATGATCATCCAGTTGGGGCACGATTTCGCAGGCGGTGATTTCGTCGTCCACGACGATGCCGGTGCGCGCCATGCCTATGCGGCGACCTACGGCACGGTGCTGCTTACGACCTGCAAGTTGCGGCACGAGGTCGCACGGGTGACGGCCGGCGAGCGCAATGCGCTGGTCTATTTCTATTCGCGGCACAATGGCGCCAATCGTCGCCACGACGCCTGACGTTGCCCGTCATCCGGCGTCTGTTGCCGGAACTACATCATGAAGTGAGCGTCGAGAGGCTGGAGGTGCGTGTGAGCACTGCGAATGGATTGCCTTCAAAATCCATTTCCTCGACGATGCTGTAGCCGACGGCGTTGGCCAACGCCAGCGCCGATCGGTTGCGGAGATCGGTAATCGCTGAAGTGGCTTCGATCCGAGCAACGCGATCCATCCATTCCAGCACGCCGGCAGTGGCCTCCTGGGCGATGCCGCGTCCCCAGCCACGACGTGACAACGTGCAGCCGAACTCAGGCAGGCCGGCGGCCTCTCCAGGCAGGTCACGCAGGGTAAGCGCGAAGCCGAGCTCTCCGTAGAATCTTCCATCGTTGCGATGACGGATGGTCCAGTAGCCATATCCAAGCATTGCCCAGTGGCCTGCATATCGCAGTATGCGAAGCCAGGTCTCGTGCCGGCTGAAAGGGTGGTCGCGGATCATGCGCAGGACCGCCGGGTCTGACCACATGCTGGTGCATTCATCGAGGTCATCCCGGCAGTGGGGCTGCAGAATGAGGCGTTCCGTAACTATTCGACGTTCCATGTGAATTGCTCCAGCGAATGGAGGGGATTTGTTCACGGAGACGCTGGCAGCAGGTCGAATGCCAGACTGATGCGCGGCCGCGTTCCGTGGTAAGGCGTTGTGTGATGGAGGAACCAGGAGGGAAAAATCAGCATTTCGCCGCTGCGGGCCACATGACGATGAGCATGCGGTTCGCCTGCTGTGTCGATGTCCCTGGGGGCGTGGCCAAACACGAGATCGCCGTCTCCCTCTGCAGAGTTGCCGGCATCGAGGTAAAGCACCCCGCTGATGCGTCCGGCAGGATGCAGGTGTGGATCCTGGTGTCCTCCATCGCCATGCAGCACCGTTGCCCAGGCCTGCAGCGTCCATCGTGAGGGCAGGCTCAGTCGCCAGGCGTCGGTGGGGGCGTCGAACAGGCTGCCGTGCAACTGCAGCAGATGATCGTGGAGTGCGTTGCTCACCTGCTGGCCGAACCCGTGGAATGGACTTGGCGGTGTCAGGTCGAGCATCGCGCTTTGAAGGCCGCCAAGAGTGGTTTTGCCCGCAGGCTCCCAGCGCAATGACGGCAACTGCAGCACTGCGTTGATCAACGCATCGGTGTCCAGATCAGTCCTGATCCGCCGCAGCAGGAGCGGGTAGTCCATCAACATGCGGGCTTCCGGTAGCTTCAGGGCGCATGCGGACAGATAGCGCCCGGCCCAGCAGCGCTGATCGTAGGGATGTTCTGAAAGAAGGGTCAGAAAACGTGCGTGGGCCGACGCCGCATCACCGCCGCGCAGCAGGGCCGTGGCCTGGTCTGCGGCCAGATCGATGTTACCGGGAGAAATCTGCGCAAGCCGTTGGAACAGATCCAGTGCCAGGGCATGCTGACCGGCTCCGCTGAGGGCGTTGGCCAGGCTGTGCTGGATGCGAGTGTCAGCAGGCGACTGAGTTGCAGCCCGTTGCAGCCAAGGCAATGCAGCCGCGTGGTTGCCGCGCCGCAACAGAACAACACCGATGTTGGCGACAGCCGACGTTTCATCTGGCGCGATCTTCACGATGCGCTGGAAGTCTTCCTCTGCTGCGGTGAGATCGTCATCACGGGCCAGCAGCGCTGCGCGACGTCGCAGTGCTGGCAGAAAGCGCGGCTCAAGGCTGATTACCCGATCAAGCTGTTGCTTCGCTCGTTTCCAGTCGCCGATTTCGATCAGAAGCAGAGCCAGCTGGAATGCCAGTCTGGGATGGGTTTGCGCAAGCTGGTCATCCTGCAGGCGGAGCAGCGCGCGGTCCTTCTCGCCGGATAGAAACAACATGGCGATCTCGCGCTCAAGTCCCACATCAGGGATATGGTCCAGTGTCTCCATGGGTGTTCACTCCCCCAGCAGGCCTTGATAAAGCGCTTGAAGATCGGTAGCCGCTCGTGCTGCCGAATGCAACGCGCTGTCTTTGTTTCGGACGGTGACCCGCTGGCGGAGTTCTGCGAGCACAGCCGGGTTGCGGAGCAGCGTCACGGCGCGCTTCACATAATCATGCCGTCCGTTGCAGATCAGGTCAGGCATTCCCAGTTGCCTGTTCACACTGCTCCCCAGCCGTGCAAGCGGTAGCTCCCCGGGGCAGGTCAGCAGTGGCAACCCTGCCAATGCTGCATCAATCGCGGTCGCACCGGCCTGATAGTTGAATGCATCAAGGAACAGATCGCATGATGCCATACACTCCAGGTATTGCTCGGCCGGCATGGGTGATAGCAGGCGAAGTCGGTCGCGTTCACCCCCGAGAAGGTCCCACGACTGCAGAAAACCGCGGTGTGCCTGTGGTGCCAAGCAGACCAGCAAGAGCGCATCGGGTACCTCGCGCAGGATTTGCGTCCAGCATTGCAGCAGCGACCTGCTCAGTTTGTGGCTGCTGTTGAAGCTGGCTGCTACCGGTGATGCGTGGGGTAGCTTCCAGCGCGCACGGTCTCGCCCAGGCGGAGAGCGGGACTCTGCTGCGGGAAATACGCTGCCAGCCAGGCGAAGTACCCGGTCGGAGAATGGCCACGGGGTGTCCGCCGGTGCCAGGCTGTGGTCGAGGATGACGCCATCAAGCCACGGCGATTGTTGTCCGGAGAGGTAGCCCAGCCATCCCAGTTGCATGCGCGCCGGTCGATACGCCAGGGCTCCGGACCGACTTCCGTACGTTGGGCCATTGAGATCTATGAGAATATCCAGATCCGCTTCGTGCAGGCGCCTCGCCAGTTCAGCGTCGCTCAGCGCGCCAACGTGCTCGATGTGTTCTGCGTCGTTGATGGACGCCGGCTGGCGGCCGGAATCGTACACATGCACTTCGAAGCGGCTTCGATCATGGGCTGCGAAGAATCCGTGCAACAGGGTGCCCACGGTGTGGTGGCGCAGGTCATTGGAAAGGTAGCCGATTCTTGGACGGCCGCCCCGACGGGTAGTCGCCCGTACCAACGGTTGCCGGCCGGCCTGGATCGATTCGGCCGCATGATCCAGCAGCTGCCGGTGCAGGTCGTTGCTCAATGGCAGCGTCGCGAAGGTGAATGGTTGCGGTATGTCGTCGGCTGTGGGCGCGGCCACACGCAACTGTGCGATGAGCCGCGCAACGATCCGGTCCATCGCATCGAATTCGCACAGCTGTGCATGGACATGCGCGAGCCAGCACATTACGTCCACACGTGCTGGCTGCAGCGTGTGAAGCTGCGCCAGTGCGTCACGTGCGGATTCCCATCGGCCGAGGTGCTGAAGGCACTGAGCGATGTTGATGAGCTCCATGGGAAGTTGGGCGGCTACAACTTCATAACTGGTGATCGCCTCCTCGTACCTGCCCGCTTCCTGCAGGGCGAGACCCAGCAGGTGATGGGCCTCAAGAAGGGTGGGATCCAGCGCGAGCGCGCGTTGGAGGCTGCCGACAGCAGCCATTTGTTGGCCTGTGCGTTGCTGCAGGTCACCAAGCAGCATCCATTGCCACGCTTGTGGCTCTGCCGTCGTGATCGCCTGGCGTGCGGGTTCAAGCGCCTCTTCTGCACGATGGCTGTCGCGCAGACAGATCGCAAGAGGGGCGCGTGCCGGTTGCCAGGCGATGGATGCGGGATGGATCTGCTGGAACAGTACTGTGGCCTCTTCTGCGTGGCCGAGTTGCATCATGCAAAGCGCTGTGTCGTAGCGAAGAACATCGTCAGACGGATCCAGCAGCAGTGCTCGCTTGTAGTGTGGGAGGGCGTCATCCAGCCGAGCCGCATGGTGATACCGGCGCGCCTCTGCGGCCTCATTCACGCACTGCCTCCAGGGCCCAGCCCATGTTCACCCCGCGATACATCAGAGGTTCAAATCCTGAATGCATGCCATGGGCATGCAATGCTTCCGCCAGACACTTCATCTCGTCCTCGCTTCGGGTCGCCCGCATGAGCTCCTGCAGGCGGGCGGCTTCCTCTGCAAGCACGGCACGACCACTCTGAAGGCGCCGCAGCGCGGTCGATGGATCCTGCGCGGCGGGGCCCAACGCGTCTTGCAGAATGCCCACGCTCCTGCCCAGGACCGGCAGATCCCGCTCCGCCAGGGTACGCTCGACAAGTGCGCCTGCTGCCTCGTTGAAGGCTAGGCGGGATCGCTCCGCAGCTTCGTTCCCCGAAAGGGAGGAGGGGCCGCGGGCCCTGGCCAAGTACAGTTCCTTGATCACCTGTTCAGCCCGATCGAAGATGCCATCGTTCCGAAGTACATCGGTGATGGCCTGGGCTTGGCGCGCTGAGATGCGCGCGATTTCGCTGTTCGTGCTGTGCAGGATCCACGCGATTCGCCCTCCCGGCCCGATCAGCCGGGAAAACTCCTGAAGTGCTGGGTCCTGCGCTGCATATTCGAATGCATACTGAGATGCCAGAAGGTCCACGCTACCGTCTGCCAGTGGAATGGCGTGCATCGGCGTACGAGGCAGGAAGGTGATTTCGGAGAAAATCTCCGTGCCATTGGCGACATTCGAGCGAGGGTCGACATCGGCCAGGTCGGTGCCCACCACTTGAAGATCGGGGCGGAACCGATGGATCAAGAGGGCGATGGCGCCGTTGCCGGTGCCCACGTCAAGCACCCGCGCGCCTTGTGGTAGAACCGCGGCGTTGCGCTCCCAGAAGAGACGCAGCTCGCCATCGTAGTTTCCTTCGATGCCGTGACTGCACGAATGAAGCACGCCGGTGCGCCAGAGCTGGGTCCAGTGCGCTGCCTGCGAGAGGGAGTGGGGATCTGCGCTCATTGTGGCGCTTCCGTCATGCATTGTCGGCGGGGCCCGGTGCACAGGTTATGCCCCTCATGGGGAGTTGACGCAGTTGCAAGACTGCCCAAAAGCAGCGACCCGCACAAGCGGGTCGCTGCGTTACTGCTGACAGGCGTGGATCAGAAGTTCTGTTCGTAACGCATGTACGGGGTACGGCCCCAGATGTTGTACAGGCTGTTGTCGTAATACGGGAAGGAGTTCAGTGCATCGTTGAACGGCGGCAGCTTGTTGCCGACATTGCGGACGCCCAGAGTCACCTTGCCCTTCCACGGCGCATTCCAGGTCAACTGCAGATCATTGGTGATCCAGCTCGGCAGGCGCGTGTCTTCCGAACCGCTCTTGCCGATGTAGTTGGTGATCGCCGCAATGCTGACGTCGCCGTAGCTCCAGCCCAGGGTGAACTGCGCGCGATCCTTCGGATAGCCGCCGGTGCCCAGCAGTTCAACCTTGTCATTGATGATCGAGGTTTCGGTGAATTCGATCTGGTGGGCCCAGTTCAGCCTTGCCATCAGGTCCCCGTAGGTGCCCAGGCTCTGGCGGAAGTTCAACTCGGCGTCGATACCACGGACCTTCTTCGAAGCACCGTTGTCGATCGGCAGCTTGATCTGGAACGGGATGCCCGGCAGTACTGCGCCATTCGGTGCAGTGATGTCCGGACCACGATCAACGCCATAGCCGGGCTGGCCTGCGTCGCCGTAGCGCCATGCCAGCGGACGCGGCACCGAAGTGATCACGTTGTCGATCTGCACATCGTAGTAGTCGACTGCCATCGACAGTGCTTCGGTCGGGCTGAACACGAAGCCGACATTCCAGTTCTTCGATTCCTCCGGCTTCAGATTGCGGTTCGAGGAAACCAGCCACTGGTACTGGCTGCTGGTGCTGCAGGGATCAACCGGGTACGGCTGGTAACCGGTATTGCCGGTCGAAGCGCGGACGGCGGACAAGGCCTTGCATGCCAGTTCGTCGCCGCCGTTGTGGCCGATGGCACTCAGGACCGGGCTGTTCAGGTTGGTCGTGGAGTTGGAGCCGTACATGTCATCCAGGGTCGGAGCACGGAAGCCCTTACCCCAAGAGCCACGAACCAGCAGCGAGTCGATCGGACGGAACTCCAGCGATACGCGCGGCGAGAACTTGCTGCCCAGATCGTTGTAGCTGTCATAGCGGCCCGCCACAGTGGCGGTCAGGCTGCTGAACAGCGGGATCAGGGTTTCGAAGTAGCCTGCGTAGTAGGAGCGCTCACCACCCGTACCTGCACCTGCCGAGCCGAACACGTTGCCTGCGGCGCTCTGTGCGTCGTAGGCCATGGACAGGCGGTCATCGCGGTACTCGAAGCCGGTCACGAAGCTGACGGCGCCGGCCGGCATCTGGAACAGGTCGAAGGAGATGTTGCCGTCGGCCGAGACCGTGCGCTGTTCCGATTCCACGTACACGGTGTGTGCGATCTTCGGAGCCGCAGCGGCCACGCTCGGATGGGTGGGATCGAACGGGTTGTACTCGCCCGAATCAACCATGTCCTGCAGGATGCTGCCGATGCCGTAGTTGTAGTTCACCGAGCTCTGGCGGACACGGCCATGGCCAACACCGACTTCCCAGTCGGCGCCGCCGAACAGGTCCAGCGTACCGCGCAGGCCGAAGTTGAAATCGCGATAGGTATCGCGACGGACGGCATCACGGGTACCCAGCGGGGTGAACCGGTAGGACAGGACGCCGTCCTCGCCAAACGGATTGAATGGATTGTTGGCTGCGATGGTCAGCGGACGGCCGCCGCCGGCGTTGTCGACCGGGGCCGACGCATAAACGCCAACGCTCTTGGTATCCGACGCAATTGCACGGAAGAAGAACGAGGTGTTGTCGGTCAGCTGGTAGTTGCCGTTCAGCAGCAGCGAGTCACGCGACATCGAGGCTTCGTTGGCCGAGGTCGCGCCGTGGTCGAAGCCGCAGCGGGTCGGGCTGATGCGGACGCTGTTCTCGAAGGTGTCGCAGTTGGCGACGCTGGCGCTGCCGGTGCGGGCGCCGGAGAAGGTCGCGCTCGAGTTGTACGGGCTGAGGCCCCAGGTCAGCCCTGCATCAGTGACGTATTTCTTGATGTCACGGTTGTACATCAACTCGCGTTCCTGATGGTCGATCACGAACGTCAGGTTGCCACGGTCGGAGCTGATGCCACCGGACAGGCTGCCGGTGCGACCGGCCGGGCCGATTTCAGGATTTTCATAGCCGACGCTGAAGCCCAGGCCTTCATAATCCTTACGCAGGATCACGTTGACCACGCCGCCGATGGCATCCGAACCGTACACTGCACCTGCGCCTTCGCGCAGGATTTCAATGCGCTCGACGGCGGCCGTCGGAATCAGGTTGATGTTCTGCGCACCGCCACCGAGGGTCGGCGAAGACGTCATGCGACGGCCGTCCAGCAGGACCAGCGTGTACTCAGAGCCGAGGCCGCGCAGGCTGATGGTGGCTGCGGAACCGGTTGCCGAGCCCGACGACTCACGGGTGGAACCGAACGAGTTGTAGATGTTGTTGCGGAGGAAGTCCGCGACCGAGATTTCGCCGGAAGTTTCGATGTCCTGGCGGGAAATCACGCTGACCGGGCTGGGGCCTTCAACATCCGTGCGCTTGATGCGCGAACCGGTTACTTCGATACGGTCGAGCTGGGTCGTACCCGCCTGCCCCGACTTCCCTTCCTGGGCACTGGCGGTAGCCGCCGTACCGGCACTTGCGATCAACGCGAGGACAACTGCATCGCGCAGCTTGCAGGTCTTGCTGTTCATTGGCTCTCTCTCCAAGGATTCTTGGTGGTGCTGCTGAGTGCTTCACGCGGGAGGCGAAAGGCGCCACCAAAACACGTGAAGCTGAGCCGATACTAACTGCCCTTTTCCAATAATTAAAGGGCTGTTAATGACTTGTATGAAATAGATGAAGGCAGGCCTCGGACTCGCGCCGTGCCGCAGCCGCAATGCCTAGTGTGACGGGCGTTCAGCGCCTTGACCCAAGGACTTGCAGCTGTTGGGCTTGGCGGCCATGCGGGGCCGCATGCTGCGCCGCAACTGGAGTTACAGGTCCTGTTCGTAACGCACGTACGGCACGGTGCCGTCGTCGTTGCTTTCATTGCGCGGGGAGAACGGATTCTTGCCGCGGCTGATCACGTTCTCGGCGCCTACGGTGAGCTGGCCGGACCACGGGGTGCGCCAGGTCAGGCCAATACCGAGGCCTTCCCACTTGCCGGGCTTGCCCGGTACGTCGACGACGCGGCCGATGATGCTGCCGGTGAAGTTGCCGTAGCCGGCGCCGATGCTCAGGCTCTTGCTGTCCCAGCGATCGACCAGGGCTGGCGAGGCATCGGCCAGCGGCACCAGACGGGCCTTGGCGTAGGTGCCGGCGATGGAAACGAAGCCTTCGCGGCCGATGTTCTTCTGCGCGAACACGGTCAGATCGTTCTGTTCGGCGCGCAGCGAAGGGGTCTTGTTGGGGCCTGCCAGCCACGCCGGCAGGGTTTCGCGGCCGGTACCGGCGGTGATGCCCAGACGGCTGTTGCCGCGGTTCAGCGCGGCGGTGCCGGTGAAACGGCGGCTGTTGAGGTCATCCTCGTCGCCGAGGCTGGCCAGCATGCAATGGCTGGCCAGGCCGCTGATGCTGGTCCCGCTGCTGCTGTTGCAGAGCAGGCCCAGCGAGTCGCCCGAGGACAGGCCGAAGGCCGCATCCAGCGAATTGCGGCCGAAGTGCCAGCGGGCGCCGGCTGCCTGTTCGCCGGTCGGCTCCAGGTACAGCAGGGCCTCGACCTTGCCGCTGCCCTTGTTCCACACCGGAAGCACGGTGCGGGTGTCCTTGCTCTGCGCATGCACGCCCGTGATCGCGCCAAGGGCGATCATCAAAGCCAGCGGTAGACGCAGGAAGGTACGCATCGGACCAGTTCAGACAGGGACGGACAACGGAAGTTCCCGTGGAGACGGGAACTTGATCCTAGGGTGTTTATGAATTCTTAACAAGCCTTGATCCCCCCAGATGCAAGACAAGCTGTTTACTGAAGCCGTTCAGGTGCCGGTACAGTCCCCTCGGCACCGTGGAACAGTATGCCGAACTCCGTCAAAGCAAAGTGATACTCCCGCCCGCAGAATTCGCAACGGACCTCGACGGCGCCGGTATCTGCGGCCGCGGCGCGGGCCTCGTCCTCGCCCAGCGACTGCAGCATCGACGCGACCCGTTCGCGGGAGCAGGAGCAGGCGAAGGACAGTGGCTTGTCGCCCATCAGCTCCGGCTTCTCTTCGTGGAACAGGCGGTGCAGCAGCTGCTCGGCCGGGGTCGCCAGCAGCTCGGCCTTGCCCAGGGTCTCGAACAGGGCGCTGGCGCGCGCCCAGCCGTCCTCGTCACCTTCGTCGCCCGGCAGCTTCTGCAGCAGGAGGCCGGCGGCGCCGTTGCGGTCGGCGGCCAGCAGCAGACGGGTCGGCAGCTGTTCGGACTGGCGGAAATAATCCTCGAAGGCTTCGTCGAGCTCCGGCGCGGTCAGACCGACCAGGCTCTGGTAGCGCTGCGGCTCGCGCGGGTCCAGGCCCGGGTTCTCGATGGTGATCGCGAGCAGGGCGTCATCACCCAGGCTGGACAGGTCGCGCGGCGCATCGGCGCCCTCGCTGAGCTGGGCAATGCCGCGCAGGGTGCCGGCGGCGGTGCACTCGGCGAACAGGGTGCGCAGGGCGGTGCTGCTGCGCAGCTGGATCGACAAGCGGCCATCGATCTTGGTGTGGCCGGTGAACAGCGCCGAGGCCACGCAGGCCTCGCCGAGCAGTTCGGCGGCGGTATCCGGGTATTCGGCGTGGGACAGGATTTCCTGCCAGGTGGCCTGCAGGCGCACATGGACGCCTCGGACGCCGGCGTCGGGGAGCAGGAAGCGGATCAGGGAATCGGGGTTGGCGGTCATCGGCTCACATCGCGCGTAAACGGGGACGGTTGCCGGATAATGCGCCGACAACCAGACAGAAGAAGGATGCACCAGTAATGGGGGCAGGGGGAGAGCAGCACAAGGTAGAGGCCGGGGCGGATGTCCCGCGCCGCAGGCGCTGGCGCTGGAAACGGCTGCTGTGGCTGCCGGTGCTGCTGGCCGCCTTCAGTTGCCTGCAGGTGCTGGTACTGCGGTTCATCGACCCGCCGCTGTCCACGGTCATGCTGTGGCGCTATGGCGAGGCGCTGGGCGAGGCTGACTGGTCGTATCGTCTGCATTACCAGTGGCGCGACCTGGACCAGATGGCACCGAGCCTGCCGATTTCGCTGGTGGCCGCCGAGGACCAGCGCTTCCCCGACCACAACGGCTTCGATCTGCAGGCGATCGAAAAGGCCCGCGACCACAACGCCAAGGGTGGGCGCCTGCGTGGCGCCAGCACGATCAGCCAGCAGGTGGCCAAGAACCTGTTCCTCTGGCAGGGCCGCAGCTGGATCCGCAAGGGCCTGGAGGTCTGGTACACGGTGCTGATCGAAGCACTGTGGCCGAAGGAGCGCATCCTGGAGATGTACGCCAACATCGCCGAGTTCGGCGACGGCGTCTATGGCGCGCAGGCGGCGGCGCAGAAATTCTGGGGCAAGGACGCGACCAGGTTGAGCCCGGCCGAGAGCGCGCGGTTGGCGGCGGTGCTGCCGGCACCGCGGCGCTACAACGCGGCGGCACCGGGGCCGTATGTGCAGCGGCGTGCGGCATGGATCCAGCGCCAGGCCCGGCAGCTGGGCGGTGCGGCGTACCTGTCGGAGGATTGAGCGCGCGGGTTGTCGGGTCGGCAGGCAACGTACAATCCGTGCATGACCCGCGAACGACTCACTTTAGTCATTGCCGCCTACAACGAAGCCCAGGCGCTGCCCTGCCTGCATCCACGCCTGTGCGCGGTGCTGGACGGCATGCCCGATATCGAGGGCCACATCCTCTATGTGGACGACGGCAGCCACGACGGCACCTGGGACGTGATCGCAGGATTGGCTCAAGCCGACACGCGCGTGTCGGCGTTGAAGCTGTCGCGCAACTTCGGCAAGGAAGCCGCGCTGACCGCGGGCCTGGACCTGGTGCGTGACGGAGCGGCGATGATCCTCGATGCTGACGGGCAGGATCCACCGGAACTCGTGCCGCAGTTCGTCGAGCGATGGCGCGAAGGCTACGACAACGTCTATGGCACGCGCTTGGTGCGTGATGGCGAGAACTGGATCAAGCGGGCCACGGCCGCGATGTTCTACCGGGTGATCGGTCGCCTGTCGCGCACGCCGATCCCTGCCGATACCGGCGATTTCCGCCTGCTTTCGGCACGCGCACTGAGTGCGCTGCGCGAGATGCGCGAGCGCCACCGCTTCATGAAGGGCCTCTTCAGCTGGGTCGGTTTCAAGCGGATTGCGGTGCCCTATCACCGCCATGCACGCGTGGCCGGCACCAGCAAGTTCAGCCTGTGGCGACTGTGGAACTTCGCGCTGGAGGGCATTACCGGGTTCTCGACCGTTCCCCTGCGGGCGGCGACCTACATGGGGCTGGCAACGGCGGCGGTGGCTTTCGTATTCGGCGTGTGGGTGATCGCCAAGGCGGCCCTGTACGGTGACCGGGTGGCGGGTTGGCCGACGATGATGGCGGTGATCCTGTTCCTGGGCGGGGTGCAGCTGATCGCGCTGGGCCTGATCGGCGAGTACCTGGGGCGGCTGTACGAAGAGTCCAAGCAGCGGCCGTTGTACCTGGTTGACGCGTGGCTAGCATCCGCCGTGGCAGACTCGGCCCTGCAACCCACCCTCGGAGGGAAGGCAGATGACCACGGTACGGCAACTGTTGGACGGCAAGTCTCCTGAAGTTCACGCGGTCGCGCCGGACGCGGCGGTGATCGATGCGATCCGGTTGATGGCGGAAAAGGGCATTGGCGCGGTGCTGGTGATGGACGGGCCGCGGTTGGTCGGGATCCTGTCCGAGCGCGATTACGCGCGCAAGATCGTGCTGCGTGATCGTTCGTCGCGGGATACGGCAGTGGCGGAGATCATGACGGCGCAGGTGGTGACGGTCTCGCCGGGCGAGCAGGTGGAGCATTGCCTGCAGCTGGTGACCGACTACCGCATCCGCCACCTGCCGGTGGTTGAGGGCGCGCAGGTGCTGGGGGTGATTTCCATCGGTGACCTGGTGAAGTCGGTGATCGATGCGCAGCGGCGCGAGCTGGATCAGCTGCAGCAGTACATCGTGGCGGGGTGAGTTGTTCGCTGGCGGGCCTGCGGCCCGCCGGCCCGCTTTTCGAAGCTCAAAGCCAAAGCCAAAGCCAAGGCAGCGCCTATCTGATACGTCGGGAGGCGGAGGGCATGGGCGTGCAGGACACGCCGCAAGTACGTCCCTGTAGGCTCGATGGCGCCATCCATGGCGCCAACGGTCCTGCACGCCCATGCCCTCCGCCTCTGGACACGTTCCTGCGAGCGCGGTGCGCACATGCGCGGTGCCTCGCCTTTGGTAGCTGCCAACCTTGGTTGGCAACAGCTTTTGACTTTGCTTTCTTCTTTTGACTTTGAATTTCCGCTCTCGTTCCGCGCGCTGGAAACTGTCCGGAGCCGGAGCAAGGCGGCAGGCAGGACCGTGAGGCGCATGGATGCGCCGACCGAGCCTACAAGGACGTATTTACGGCGTGTCCTGCCTGTCGCCTTGCTCCGGCTCTACGCGCGGAAAAACGGGGCGCCGCGAACATCCGCTCCTACTTCGCATACTGCCCACCGCAGTCGGCGTCCTTGCCCGGCCCCAGTTCGATGGTCGCCAGCAAAGCCGCCGGCGGGGCAATGCTGCCCAGTGCCAGGGCCACCGCGCCGCGGATGCCCAGCGCCTTGAAGTCCGGGCGGAATGACGGGTCCTTGAAGGTGCCGGCGATGTGCAACGGCGAGCGCAGTACCAGGATGCTCTTGTCCTTTGGTCGTGGCTTCAGCAGCAGGTCCAGGGTCTCGTCGCGCAGGCTGACCGTGCCCTCGCCGATGATGATCGTGTCGGTGGTGTCCACCGCCAGTGCCTGGCTGGTCATCAGGCCGTCGCGCACGCCGAAGTCGGCGAAGGCGCAACGCAGGGGAATCTGCTTGTCGCCGGTCACCAGGAATTTCAGTGATTCGGTGATATCCAGCCCTGCCAGTTCCATCACCAGGTTGCCGACGTGACCACGACCCATCGCCAGGCCGACCTTGCCGCTGCTGCTGCCGAGCATTGCGGCGATCGAGTTGCCGCGACCGCTCAGGTCCACTTCGCCGCCGATGCCGCCCTTGGCCTGTTCGGCCAGTTTGGCGTCGGGGAACAACTGGCCCAGCTGCACGCCGCGCACACTGGCCTTCAGCGCGGTACTGATCTGCGGCTGGCGCGCGTCCATGCGGATCGTGCTGCGGATATCGCCGCCAGCGACGCCGAAGTTCAGCGGGTCCAGCCGCAGAACGCCGTCATCCAGTAACAGGTGCGCGTCCATGTCATCCAGCGGCAGCGATGGCGCGTTGATGCGGTGGGCCTTCCAGTGCACGTCGGCATCCATCGCACGCAGCTTGCCGAGGTTGTAGGGCGTATCGGGCAGCACCCGCGTGCGCGCGGCGATGCGCGCGGCCTCGATCTTCTGTTCCGCGTTCGCGGTTTCGCCACCGCCGGTCTTCGGTGGGGCGCCGACGAAACCGGCCAGATCATCGAAGTCCAAGCGCTTGGATTCCAGGGTAGCGGTCAACTGCGGGCGTGCGCCACCCACTTCGAACTGCAGATTGCCGCCGAGGTCGCTGTCACCGACCTTGCCGGTGAAAGTGTCGTAGCGCCAGATGTTGTGGTCGCGCTTGAGGCGGCCATTCAACGCATAGGGCGGGGAGGGCGGAATGGCAATGCCAAGCAGCGGGTAGAGGTCGGCCAGGTCCTGCCCGCTGAGCCCGAACTGCAGGTCGAACACGCGAAGCTGGAAGGGGTTGGTCAACGTACCGCTGGCTATGGCGTGGGTGGCGCCGGCCCGGCCGTCGAGGTGGATGCGGAACGGGTGATCGCTGTCGGTCAGCTGCAGTGGAGATTCGGTGCCGCCGCGAAGGGTGAACGGATTGCCCTGCCAGTGCCCTTTACCCTGCACCAGCAGGGGTGGTGCGGCGTCGGCCTGCTTGGGCTGGCCGCTGCGCACGTCCACGCGGATGTCGGTACGGCCCAGCGCATCGAGGAACTGCAGGCGGCCGTCGTCGATGCGCAGGCGCTTGAGCTGGAGAGTTGTACCGCCGGAACTGTCACCGAGGAAATCCCAGTTGCCGGGTTCACCCTTGCGCGGCGCGGTTTCCAGCAGCACGTCCGGCCGGGTCAGGCGTACTTCAGGCAGCTGTACGCTGCCGCGCAGCAGGGGCCAGACCCGCACATCGATCTCGACGCGGTCGGCGCTGGCCATATCGGGTTGTTTCGCCCAGCTGGCATTGGCGAAGGTGATCGTATCGGCGCGGATCGTACTGGTGCGGCCGAGGTCGACATCAAGGTTCCCGATGTGCAGCGCACGGCCGGTACGCTCCTGCACGGCACGCTCGACCGGTCCCTTGAACCAGTTCCAGTCCCACAGGGCGATCAGCACCAGGATCGCCGCCAGCAGGAAGACCAGGGCGGTCAGCCAGCGTCGGCCACGTGGGCCGGGTCGACGGAGGCGCCAGCGCGAGGTGCGCGGCGCGGCGGGGGAGGCGGCGGCATTCACGCGGCCATGGTTGCTCCCTCATCGTGGACGGGGCGCGAAGCGTCCATGTGCGCGGTGTGCACGCACCGCGCACGGACTGGGATCTACAGCACCTGCATGGTGACCGCGACGAAGTGGCAGACGCTGCCGCCGATCACGAACAGGTGCCAGATCGCGTGCGAGTAAGGGATCGATTCGCGGTGATAGAAGTAGGTGCCCAGCGTGTACGACAGGCCACCGGCCAGCAGCCAGCCCAGCGTCCAGCCGTCGATCGAGGCCAGCATTGGCTTGATCGCGACGATTACCAGCCAGCCCATGGCCACGTAGATGGCAGTCGAGAGGCGCTTGAAGCGGCCGGTGTAGAACAGCTTGAACACCACGCCGGCCAGGGCCAGGGTCCAGATTGCGGCGAACAGGCCCCAGCCCCACGGGCCGCGCAGGCCGATCAGGGTGAATGGGGTGTAGGTGCCGGCGATCAGCACGTAGATCGCGCAGTGGTCGAACACCTTGAGGCGTCCCTTGGCGACCGGGTGCTGGATGGCGTGGTAGAGGGTGGAGGCGGTGTACAGCAGCAGCAGCGCGATGCCGAACACGATGGCGCCGGCCAGCTGCCAGCCATCGCTGTAGATGGCGGCCAGGGTGATCAGCACCGCACCGGCGCCGAGGGCAAACACGGCACCGAGGCCGTGGGTCAGGGCGCTGGCGATTTCTTCGCGGATCGAAGCAACGGAAGTCGTGGACATGGCGTAGGCATCGTTCGCGGGGAGGGGGACCCGCACCCCCCTATCATCGCCGCGATGGGCGGTGTGTGCACGCCCGTCACCGTATGGTCGGTGAATTCCTGTGTTGCGGGGATGAACCGCCTGCGACGGCCGGGGTCAGAGCCCTTTCCTGCCGGAAAGGGATCCGACCCCGTGGCATCAGCCCACCGAAACGGTATGCGCCGCTTCGCGGGTAGCCGAGAAGCGCACGTCCGGCGAGCGTTCCTGGGCCAGCTGCAGGTTGACCCGGGTCGGTGCCAGGTAGACCAGGTGGCCGGCCGCATCCAGCGCCAGGTTCAGCGCATTCTTCTCGCGGAACTCTTCCAGCTTCTTCTCGTTGCTGCAGTGGACCCAACGCGCAGTGGTCACGCTGACCGGCTCGAAGGTGGCTTCCACGCCGTACTCGTCCTTCAGGCGGTAGGCGGCCACGTCGAACTGCAGCACGCCGACCGCACCCAGGATCAGGTCGTTGCTGGTCAGCGGGCGGAAGAACTGGGTCGCACCTTCCTCGGACAGCTGGGCCAGGCCCTTCTGCAGCTGCTTGAGCTTGAGCGGATCACGCAGGCGTGCGCGGCGGAACAGTTCCGGGGCGAAGTTGGGGATGCCGGTGAAGGTGACCGCTTCGCCTTCGGTGAAGGTATCGCCGATGGAAATGGTGCCGTGGTTGTGGATGCCGATCACATCGCCCGGCCACGCCTCGGCGGCGATCTCGCGGTCGCTGGCCATGAAGGTCAGCGCGTTGGCCAGCTTCATTTCCTTGCCGGTGCGCACGTGGAAGGTCTTCATGCCGGCGCTGAAGCGGCCCGAGCAGACGCGCATGAACGCCACGCGGTCACGGTGCTGCGGGTCCATGTTGGCCTGGATCTTGAACACGAAGCCGGTCAGCTTGTTCTCTTCCGGGGCGATCTCTCGGCCGGTGGTGGAGCGTGCCTGCGGCGACGGCGCATGCTCGACGAAGAAGTCCAGCAACGGCTGCACGCCGAAGTTGTTCACGCCCGAGCCGAAGAACACCGGGGTCTGCTTGCCGGCGCGGTAGGCCTGCAGGTCGAACGGGTGGCTGGCGCCCTGCACCAGCTCCAGCTCGTCGCGCAGGTCGGCCAGCATCTGCGCACCGATCTTCTCGGCCAGGCCGGGCGCATCGATGGACGGGAAGATGGTCGAGTCCTGGCGGGTGAAGTTGCGGCCCGGTTCGTACAGGTGCACTTCGCCGGTCAGCAGGTGGACCACGCCCTTCAGGCGCTGGCCCATGCCGATCGGCCAGGTCACCGGCGCGCACTGGATGCCCAGCACGGTTTCCACTTCATCCAGCAGCTCGATCGGGTCCTTGCCCTCGCGGTCGAGCTTGTTGATGAAGGTCATGATCGGGGTGTCGCGCAGGCGGCAGACTTCCATCAGCTTGATGGTGCGCTCTTCCACGCCCTTGGCCACGTCGATCACCATCAGCGCGGAGTCCACCGCGGTCAGCACGCGGTAGGTGTCCTCGCCGAAGTCGGCGTGGCCGGGGGTGTCGAGCAGGTTGACGATCTTGCCTTCGTACGGGAACTGCATCACCGAGGAGGTGACGGAGATGCCGCGTTCCTTTTCCAGCGCCATCCAGTCGGAGGTGGCGTGGCGGGCGGCCTTGCGGCCCTTGACCGAACCGGCCATCTGGATCGCGCCTCCGAACAGCAGCAGCTTTTCGGTCAGCGTGGTCTTGCCGGCGTCAGGGTGGGAGATGATGGCGAAGGTGCGGCGACGCGACGCTTCGTTGGCGACTTCGGACATGGCAGTGGCGCCCGCCCGGGGCGCTTTTCAAAGAGATAAGCGCCCGATTATACCGGCCAGGGCCGGTCAGCGCCCGGTACCGCCGTCGGCCTCGCCCTCGCGGGCGAACTGCAGCTGGCCCTGCTCGGCAAAGATGCGAGCAGGCACCGAGCGCAGGCCCATGCCGCGGTTGACCTGCACCACGAAGTGCAGGTGCGGCGCGCTGCTGTAGCCGCTGTTGCCGGACAGGCCGATCGGCTGCCCGGCGCCCACTGCCTGGCCACGGCGCACGCGCATGCCGCCGGCCTGCAGGTGGCCGTACAGGGCCATGCTGCCGTCGCTGTGCAGCACGCGGATGAAATTGGCGCGGGCACCATCGCGTTCGCGGTCCTGGCCGTTGCCACGGAAGCCATCCTGGATCTGCATCACCGTGCCCTCGCGCGCGGCCAGCACCAGGGTGCCCTCCGGCAGCGCGAAGTCGACCGCATCGCGGTTTTCCTCGTCATCGTGGCTGAACCGGCCCTGTGGCGCCTGGTCCACGCGTGGGCGGGTCGTATCGAACGGCAGGCGGTAGGCGACATCCTCGGCCTGTGCGGCCGGATTGCCGGGCACCGACTGCAGGCGCAGGTCCAGGGGGCGGCCGTTGGACGGGGCGGGCAGGTGGCCGACCACCAGGCTGCTGTCGCCCTGGATCAGCGACTGCACCGGCAGGCCTTCGACCGGGCGTCCGGGCGCGGCGCGCAGTTCGACCTGCAGCGGACCGGCCAGTGCGTTGTCGACCCGGGCCTGCCAGTGCTCGCCGAGCGGCTGCAGGCGCAGCTGGGCCATCGGCGCAGCGCTCTGCGCGGTCTCGCCACGGGGGGGCGGAGCGGCCGGGGCGGCCTTGGGCACCAGTCCCCAGCCCTGGCGCCAGTCACCGGCGCTGGCCGTCGTGCTCGCCAGCAGGGACAACAGCAGGCAGGTCAGGGGCAGGCGCAGCATCAGTGGTTCCAGTGGGTAGGGACCGCCGGGACTGTAGCCGATCCTGAACAGGACGGCCGCGACCGCCTTCGCATAGTTGCGTTGAAAATATTCATCGCTTTATCCGTATGAAGGGATTGACAGTGCCGGAAAGGGCTGGCATCGTGGCTCCACCATCGAGACCGGCAGAGGGACAGGCCCTTTGAAGCCGGGGCAGCCCGCAGGCGCGCAAGCGTCCGCGTAGGTGCCAAATCCTGCGGGGACCGTGGCGTCCACCGAAAGATGGTTCGAACCATGCACCCCACGTGCATCTCGAACGCGGGCCCCGCGAAGGCTCGATGGCCGATTCCCCAACCGGATCCCGCCATGAGCTTCGCCGCCAGTACCGCGCTTCGCCCCGAACCCTTTGTCCCCGTCAGCGTGCCGGTCGAAGACCGCGTGCATGCCGAGCGCGGTGAGTTCGCCGCGGTGCTGTCGATGCGTCACGCCGGCCCCAGCCCGGTGCGCCTGCGCTATGAGTGGGTCGGCCCGGCCAATGCGCCGGTGGTGGTGCTGGCCGGCGGCATTTCCGCCCATCGCCATGTGGCGTCCAATGCACAGTTCAGCGAGAAGGGCTGGGCCGAAGACTTGGTCGGCAGCGGGCGCGCGCTGGATCCGCAGCAGCTGCGTGTACTGGCCTTCGACTTCATCGGCGCCGACGGTGCACTGGATGTGCCGATCGATACCGCCGACCAGGCCGATGCACTGGCGCTGCTGCTGGACCATCTCGGCATCCGCACGCTGAAGGCGTTCGTGGGCTACTCCTACGGGGCGCTGGTCGGCCAGCAGTTCGCGATCCGCCACCGTGCACGCGTGCACCAGCTGGTGCTGGCCAGTGGCGCGCATCGCCCGCATCCGTATGCCGCCGCCTGGCGCGCATTGCAGCGCCGCGCGGTCGCGCTGGGCCAGCTGCAGTGCGGCGAAGACCACGGCCTGGCCCTGGCCCGGCAGTTCGCCATGCTCAGCTACCGCACCCCGGAAGAGTTCGGCGAGCGCTTCGATGCCGCGCCGGAAGTGATCAATGGCCGCGTGCGCGTGGCCGCCGAAGATTATCTCGATGCGGCCGGTGCGCAGTACGTCGCGCGCACGCCGGTGACCGCTTACCTGCGCCTGTCTGAATCGATCGACCTGCACCGCGTCGACCCCACCGCGATCCTGCCGCCGACCGTGGTGGTGGCCGTGGAGGGCGACCGCCTGGTGCCGCTGGCCGACCTGGTCGGCCTGGTCGAAGGGCTGGGCCCGCGCGGCAGCCTGCGCGTGCTGCGCTCGCCCTATGGCCACGATGCCTTCCTCAAAGAAACCGATCGCATCGACGCGATCCTCGTCACCGCCTTCCGCACCTCTGGAGAGTCCGCATGAGCCTGCACGCCAACGAGCCGTCCTGTAGTCGCACCACTGCCGCCGTCCGTGCCGGCATCGATCGGGACACCGCACATGGCGCGGTCACGCCGCCGATCGTGCTGTCGTCGAACTTCAGCTTTGAAGGTTTCGGCAACAAGCGCCAATACGACTACACGCGCAGTGGCAACCCGACCCGCGACCTGCTGGGTGAAGCGCTGGCCGAACTGGAAGGTGGCGCCGGCGGCGTCATCACCGCCACCGGCATGGGCGCGATCAACCTGGTGTTGAACGCGCTGCTGCAGCCGGGCGACACCCTGGTGGTTCCGCACGATGCGTACGGCGGCAGCTGGCGCCTGTTCAACGCGTTGGCGAAGAAGGGCCACTTCGAGCTGGTCACCGCCGACCTGACCGATCCGCGCGCGCTGGCACAGGCGCTGGCCACGCAGCCGAAGCTGGTGCTGGTGGAAACCCCGTCCAACCCGCTGCTGCGCATCACCGACCTGCGCTTCGTCATCGAGGCCGCGCACAAGGCCGGTGCGCTCGTGGTGGTCGACAACACCTTCCTGTCGCCGGCGCTGCAGCAGCCGCTGTCGTTCGGTGCGGACCTGGTGCTGCATTCCACCACCAAGTACATCAATGGCCACAGCGATGTGGTGGGTGGTGCGGTGGTCGCGCGCGATCCGGCACTGCACGAGCAGGTGGTGTGGTGGGGCAACGCACTGGGCCTGACCGGTTCGCCGTTCGATGCGTTCCTGACCCTGCGCGGCCTGCGCACGCTGGATGCGCGCCTGCGCGTGCACCAGGAAAACACCGCGTCGATCGTCGCCCTGCTGGACCAGCATCCGGCGGTCGGCGCGGTGTACTACCCGGGCCTGGCCGATCACCCGGGCCACGCCATCGCCGCGCGCCAGCAGAATGGCTTCGGCGCGATGCTGTCATTCGAACTGGCGCACTGCGCCGGCGATGATCCGCATGCGGCGGTGCGTGCGTTCGTCGATGGCCTGCGCTGTTTCACCCTGGCCGAATCGCTGGGTGGCGTCGAAAGCCTGATCGCGCACCCGGCCACCATGACCCATGCAGCGATGACCGCCGAAGCGCGCGCGGCCGCCGGCATCAGCGAGGGCCTGCTGCGCCTGTCGGTCGGCATCGAGGCCGAGCGTGACCTGCTGGCTGATCTCGGCGCAGCGCTGCAGCGCGCCGAAGCCGTGATCGATGCGGCTGCGCGCCGCAAACAGGTGGTGGATGCATGAGCGCGCTCGCCGCTGACATTCCTGCGCTGGGCGCGGGGCGCCTGGCGCTGCTCGGCACTGGCACGGTCGGCTCAGCCTTCGTGCAGCGCTACCAGGCGTTGCAGGCACGTGGCCTGGAACTGCCCAGCGTGCAGTGGCTGGCCAATTCACGCACCGCGCTGGAGATTGATCGCGACCTGGCGCTGCCCTTGGAACTGGCACGTCGTGCACCCCGCGATGGCCAGAGTTCGCCGCCGTGGGCGAGCGCCGAAGGGCTGGAACGGGGTGACGTGGTGGTCGACGCCACCGCCAGCGAAGACGTGGCCGCCCGCCACGTGCAGTGGCTGGCGCGCGGCGTGCACGTGGTGACCGCCAACAAGCTGGGCCGTGGTGCGCAGCTGGCCCGCGCGCAGGCCATTGCTGAAAGCTGTGCCGACAGTGGCGCACGCTATGGCGACAGCGCGACGGTGGGCGCGGGCCTGCCGCTGTTGAGCAGCCTGCGTGCGCTGGTGGCCGGTGGCGATCACATCCATGCCATCGAAGGCGTGCTGTCCGGTTCGCTGGCATGGCTGTTCCATCGCTATGACGGCCAGTCGCCGTTTTCGGTGGCGGTGCGGGAAGCACTGGCGGCGGGCTACACCGAGCCGGATCCACGCCTGGACCTGTCCGGCGAAGATGTACGCCGCAAGCTGCTGATCCTGGCGCGCAGCAGCGGCCTGGCATTGGATGCGTCGCAGGTACAGGTGGATTCGCTGGTGCCTGACGCGCTGGCGGCATTGCCGCTGGAAGATGCGGTGGCCGCACTGGAGCAACTGGATGCGCCGTTGCAGGCGCGTTGGCAGCAGGCGCGTGACAACGGTCGTGTGCTGCGTTTCGTCGGCCGCGTTGATGGCGAAGGGGCGCAGGTGGGCCTGCGCGAGCTGCCGGCCGATCATCCGCTGGCACAGGGCGCGGGCACCGACAACCGCGTGGCCATCCACAGTGATCGCTACCGCCGCCAACCGTTGTTGATCCAGGGACCGGGCGCGGGCGCGGAAGTCACCGCAGCCGCGCTGCTGGATGATGTACTGCGGATCGTAGGTTGACCGCATCGCTTGTGTAGAGCCGAGCCCATGCTCGGCTGCTCCTGGCGGAATCGCCTCCTGCTGGATGAGCCGAGCATGGGCTCGGCTCTACACAAGCAGCCGTCGGTCAGCGGGACTTCAAGGCCTTCAACAATGCGCTGTTGAACTGCTTGGGGTTCTGCACCTGTGGTGAATGGCCCAGTTCGGGGAACTCGACCAGCGTCGCGCCGGGAATCGCCTCGGCCGCTGCTCTGCCCAGCGCCGGATAATTGCCCAGCGCCGCCTTCACCTCCGGCGGCGCCAGGTCACGGCCGATCGCGGTGCGGTCCTTCTGGCCGATGAACAGCGTGGTCGGTACCTGCAGGTTCTTCAGTTCGTAGACCACCGGCTGGTTGAACACCATGTCCGAGGCCAGTGCCTGGCTCCACGCAACGGCCTGCTTGCCCGGGCCTTCATACATGCCTGATTGCATGCGTGCCCATGGTTCGTACGCCGGCTTCCACGTGCCGTCGTAGTACACGTCCAGCTGGTAGCGGCGGATGCTGTCATAGCTGGTTTTCAGTTCGCCGGCATACCATGCATCGACGCTGCGCCATGGCACGCCCAGCGCCTTCCAGTCCTCCAGCCCGATCGGATTGACCAGTGACAGGCTGTGCAGGTCCTGCGGGTACATCAACGCGTAGCGCACCGCCAGCATGCCGCCCATCGAGTGGCCGACCAGGTGCACCGGCATGTCCTCCAGCTGCAGCTGCTGCAGCAGGGCGTGGGTATTGGCCGCCAGCTGCGCGAACGTGTACTGGTAACGCTCGGGCTTGCTGGATTTGCAGAAGCCCACCTGGTCCGGGGCGACCACCCGGTAGCCGGCATTCAGCAGCGGCGCGATGGTCTGCTGCCAGGTGGCTGCGCAGAAATTCTTGCCGTGCAGCAGCACCACCACGCCGATGGCGCGGCGTTTGGGCAGGACATCCAGATAGGCCATTTCCAGTGGCTGCCGCTGCGACTCCAGCGCGAAGATCTTCACCGGATAGCCGTAGTCGAAACCTTCCAGCCGCGGACCATAGGTCGGCGCGGCAAGCGCGGACAGCGGCAGGCAGGCAAGCAGGGCAGCAGCGATCACGCGCATGGGGCCAATCCGGGGCAGGGGAGCCCCGAGCCTAACCGGAACATGGTGACGGTGTCGTCCGATGTAGAGCCGAGCCCACGCTCGGCTGCTCCTACCCGATCAGCCGAGCATGGGCTCGGCTCTACAACTCAGCACTCGATGACGTTCACCGCCAGGCCACCGCGGCTGGTTTCCTTGTACTTGTCCTGCATGTCGCGGCCGGTATCGCGCATGGTCTTGATGACCTTGTCCAGCGACACCTTGTGCTTGCCGTCGCCACGCATCGCCATGCGGGAGGCATTGATCGCCTTCACCGCGCCCATCGCGTTGCGCTCGATGCAGGGGATCTGCACCAGGCCACCGATCGGGTCGCAGGTCAGGCCAAGGTTGTGTTCCATGCCGATTTCCGCGGCGTTCTCGATCTGGCTCGGGTTGCCACCCAGCGCCGCAACCAGGCCCCCGGCCGCCATCGAGCAGGCCACGCCCACTTCGCCCTGGCAGCCCACTTCGGCACCGGAAATCGAAGCATTTTCCTTGTACAGGATGCCGATCGCCGCCGAGGTCAGCAGGAAGTCGAACACACGCTGCTCGTTCGCGCCCGGGCAGAAACGGTCGAAGTAATGCAGCACCGCCGGCAGCACGCCGGCTGCACCGTTGGTCGGTGCGGTCACCACGCGGCCACCGGCAGCGTTTTCCTCGTTCACTGCCAGTGCGTACAGGTTGACCCAGTCCAGCGTGGTCAGCGGGTCGCGCATCGCCGCTTCCGGCTTCGACGACAGCTCGCGGTACAGCGCCGGTGCACGACGGCCGACCTTCAGGCCACCCGGCAGCACGCCTTCCTCGCGGATGCCTCGCGCGACGCACGACTGCATCGCGCTCCAGATCTCGCGCAGGTTGGCGCGGATCTCGTCTTCGCTGCGCCAGCACTTCTCGTTCTCGAACATCAGCTGGGCGATGCTCAGGCCGCTGCGTGCGGTCTGCGCCAGCAGCTCGTCGCCGCTCTTGAACGGGTAGGGCAGCGGGGTCTCGTCGGGCACGATGCGGTCATCGGCCGCGTCGTCCTGGTTGACCACGAAGCCGCCTCCGACCGAGTAGTAATCGCGGGTGGCGATCACTTCATCGTCGGCGTTGTACGCGGTGAAACGCATGCCGTTGGTGTGGTACGGCAGCTTCTGGCGCTTGTTCATGCCGAGGTCGCGCTTCTCGTCGAAGGCGATCTCGTGCTGGCCCATCAGCTGGATGCGCTTGCTGCTGCGGATGCGCTCCAGGGTGGCCGGGATGATGTCCGGGTCGATCAGGTTCGGCCGCTGGCCCTCCAGGCCCAGCAGGATCGCCTTGTCGGTGCCATGGCCGCGGCCGGTCAGCGCCAGCGAGCCATAGACATCGGCGCGGATGCGCGCGACCTCGTGCAGGCGGCCCGGATCGAGCAGCCAGCGATGGATGAATCGCTCGGCGGCCTTCATCGGCCCGACGGTGTGCGAGGAACTCGGACCAATGCCGATCTTGAAAACGTCGAACGTGCTGACAGCCATGGTTGCCGTACTGCGGGTACCGGAAGAGACCGCTATTCTAGCGGTTCACGCCGCACTTCAATGGCTGCGGCGCAGCATTTCCACCAAGGGGACCCTGCCGGTGTTGACTCTGTTCCAGCGTGACGATTGCCACCTGTGCGACATGGCCCTGGCCGAACTGGCCAAGGCGCGGGCCCCGGAGTTCGAATCGGTGTTCCTGGATGACCAGCCGGCGCTGGAAGCACGCTACGGCGCGCGGGTGCCGGTGCTGCGTGACGAGCGCGGCGAGCGTGAGCTGGACTGGCCGTTCGATGCCGCCACGGTGCAGGCCTGGCTGGCCGGCACTACCGGAGATGATGGCCGGGGCGGTGCCCCGGCCTGTTGCTTATTTCGCGTTGAACTTCACGATCGTGCTGATCGCGGTGTCGTCCGGGATGGTCTTGGTATCGGCCCAGTCACCGCCGCCGACACCGAAGTCCAGGCGCTTGACCGTGGCCTTGCCGGTCAGCACCGGCTGGGTGCCCGGCTTCCAGGTGAAAGTAAGGGTGACCGGCTTGCTGACGCCGCGCAGCTCCAGCGTGCCATCGGCGGCGAACTGGTCATTGCCCACCGCGCGGAAGCCCTTGGCGGTGTAGCGCGCAGTGGCGAACTTGCCGACGTTGAAGAAGTCGGCGCCCTGCAGGGTCGAGTCGCGGTCGCTGTTGCCGCTCTTGGCACCGGCCAGCGGAATCACCACGTCCAGCGAACCGGCGGCCGGATTGGCCGGGTCGAAGCTGAGCTTGGTGGCAAAGCCCGGGAAGCTGCCGGTGAACACTTCACCGTCGTACTTGGTGGCGAACACCAGGATCGAACCGGCGCCGGGAGCCTGCGCGTAGTCGGCGGCGAGCGCCGGAGCAGTGGCCAGCATGCCGGCCAGGGCGGCGGCCACGGCGGCCGGGGTGGTCAGTTTCAGGTTCATCGGTCAGTCCTTCTGAGGGGAGGCGAGCCAGCCGCGCGGCAACATGCGGGACAATGTCGCATCGCGCTGGAACAGGTGGTGGTAGAGGGCAGCACCGGCATGGGCCAGCACCACCGCGATCAACAGCCAGAAGCCGTATTCGTGGAGGGCATGGGACACCGCGACGACCTGCGGATCCGGGCCACTCAGCTTGGGCACGTCGACCAGGCCGAACCAGCGGAACGGGCGCAGGCCACTGGCCGAGTCGTACAGCCAGCCCGACAGCGGGATGGCGAACATCAGCACATACAACAGCACGTGGGTGGCGCTGGCGATGCGCTCCTGCCAGCTGGGCACGCCCGGCACCGGCTTGGGGGCGCCGGCGTACAGGCGCCAGCCGAGGCGGAACAGCACCAGCGCCAGTACGGTAATGCCGATCGACTTGTGTGCGGTGTAGACCCAGAAGTACTTGGGGGTCTTGGGCAGTTCGCCCATGGTCAGGCCGACCACGCCCAGGGCGAGGATCAGCAGTGCGATCAACCAATGCAGGATCTGGCTGACACTCCCCCAGGCGGCGGGGGTGTTCTTGGCGGTCATGAAAGGTCCTCTAGCGGGCCGTCTTGGGGTCGGAGTGCGGAACGGGAGCGGGAGTTCCCGGGGCGTCGCTGCGGTCGAGGGTGGCTTCAGCCTCGATCCTCAGCTGTACTGCATCACCGATGACGCCCGGCCAGGCGGTGATGCCGAACGCGCGCCGGCTCAGCGTGGTGCTGGCGGAAAAACCGGCGGTGCGTCGGAACGGGGGGAGGGGGTAGCGCTTGATGGCATTGAGGGTCACGTCCAGGGTGACTTCCTGGCTGACGCCGCGCAGGGTCAGGGTACCGATCACGTGCGCACGCTTGGCATCGATCGGTTCGACCCGGCTGGAGACGAAGCGTGCGCTGGGGAAACGCTCGCCGTCGAGCAGGCTGCGGGCCAGCGTGGCCTGGTTCCATTTGGCGTCACCAAGGTCCAATCGCGACACGGGTACCTCGACGTCCAGCGTGGCTTCGCGCCAGTTGTCGGGATCGAACTGCAGGCGGCCTTCACTGCCGGAGACCGTACCCATGGCCTGCGAGTAGCCCGCGTGGTCGATGGTGAACAACACCCGTGTATGCACCGGATCGAGGCGATAGGTGTCTGCGTCCGCCCAGGCGGGGGCGGTGGCGAGCAGCATGGGCAGCAGGGCCAGGCAGGGACGCATCGATGGCGGGCTCCGGAAGGGGACGCTGTGATCATACGCACAGGCCCCTGCCAACGATGCGCACATGGCTGCAACAGTTCGTGGTGGGGCCACCCGTGGAAACAGGCTGTTGCAGCCATGAACCCGGCCCTGTGTGACAATCGGGCCAGGACAGGGGGTTCAGGATGACGAGTGGCTGGCGCCGGTGGTGCCGAGGCATCGTGGGCATGGGGCTGTTGCTGATGGCGTTGAGCTCGGCAGCTGCGGCCCCGGACATGGCAGAAACACCGCGCCTGCGCCGTTTCGGTGCAGCCGAAGGCATGCCCTCGCGCATGGTGCTGGCGTTGGCCGAGGACCGCCAGGGGCACATCTGGGCGGCCACCGACGGTGGCCTGGTGCGCTATGACGGCGATACCCTGCGGGTCTGGGAACATGATCCGGAACAGCCGGGCTCGCTGCCCGGCAATGAGATCGAGACCCTGCTGGTCGATCCGCTGGACCGCGTCTGGGTGGGTATCAATGGCAAGGGTGTGGCACGCCTGGATGCGGACCGCGAGCGATTCAGGACCTTCGATGCCGTCAATGGTCCGTGCCTGGGCCAGTTCTGGACGCTGGCCTACGCCGAGGATGCGCTTTGGATCGGCACCAGCAGCCAGGGTGTCTGCCGGTTCGGGGAGGATGGCAGCCTGCGCTTCTTCAAGCACGACCCCGCGCGCCTGAACGGCCTGCCCAGCAACACCATCTACAGCAGCCTGGTTGATGCGCAGGGGCGCCTGTGGATCGGCACCGAGCGTGGGGTGGCACGCTGGAACGGCCGCGGATTCGAATCTGTGGCACCACGCGAGCTGGGCGTGTTGAGCGTGCTGCGGATGAGTCGCGATCCGGATGGCTCGATCTGGATCGGCAGCCAGAACGACGGTCTGTACCGCATCGATGCGCAGGACCGGGTCAGCCGCCCGCGCTGGATCGACAGTGCCCGCCTGCGTTCGGCACTGGTGCTGGCCGATCGCCAGGGGGGCTACTGGGCGGGTACATCAGACGGTCTGCTGCGTGGCGATGCCAGCGCACTGCGGCGGCTCGAGGGCGACCGCGGCAGCGGCTTCCTCACGGCGCAGAGTGGCGTGCTTGATCTGCTGCAGGACCATGAGGGCGGATTGTGGGTGGCGCTGCTGACCCAGGGCCTGGCCTACCTGCCGCCGGATTGGCGCCGCTTTTCGATCTGGAACCAGCTCGATGGCAAGCCACTGGACAGCCAGTACCTGTTGAGCGCTGCCAGTGACGGCCAGAATTATTACGTGGGATCGGCGCACGGCGTGTACCAGCTGGATACGCGCGGCACGCTGCGCCTGCTGGCCAGCGATCGTGAGATCGGCAGCGGTGCGGTGTGGTCGGTGCTGCCGCGCCCGGATGGGCGCCTGTGGCTGGGGCGTGCTGGTCGCATCACTGTGTATGACCCGACGACACGCGCACTGCAGGATTGGCACATCGATGGTGGCGCCGACCTGCGCCAGCGCATCGATCTGATGCGCCAGGCGCCTGATGGCACGGTCTGGCTTTCAGTCATGAACCTGGGTCTGCAGCAGCGTAGTGCCGACGGCCGCGTGCTGCGCAGCTATCCGCTGGACGATTTCCGCAAGGCGGCCGATTCACCGATCGAGCAGATCCGTTTCGACGCCCAGGGCAAGGTCTGGGTGATGGGCGACATGGGCATCTGGCGCGAGCATGCCGGGCGCTTCGAGGCGGTGCCGGGTGTCTCGCGTGGTTTGATCTACGATCTGGTGTGGGTTGATCCGCAACAACTGTGGCTGGCCCGCCAAGGGGCGCTCGAGCGCTACCAGTGGGATGGCATGAGCCTGCGCCTGATCCAGCGCATCGATGGAAGTGCCGGCGTACCACCGGTCAGCATGGGGGGCCTGGCATTGGCCGACAACGGACGCCTGTGGGCGACCACGCCGCGTGGTCTGCTGCGTTGGGACCCCAAGGCACGGCGCCTGCAGCAGTTCAACGAACGCGATGGCCTGTCCGACGCCGAATTCACCAGCCGACCGCCAGCGGTGAATGCCGATGGCCGCGTGCTGGCAGTCGCCCAGACCGGCCTGGTCGCCTTCGATGTGAATGCCGCTGACGTCGTGCTGCCGGAATCGTCGCTGGTGATTGCCGACGTGCGCGTGCGCCGCGACGATGCGCGTGGCTGGCAGCCACTGCCGAACGCTGGCACATTGCTGCTGGGGCCGGATGATCGCGATCTGCAGATCGACGCTCGACTGCTGTCATATGCCAATCCCCAGGGCAACCGCTACCGCTTCCAGGTACGCGGTTACGACCAGAACTGGGTGGAGCAGGGCGGCAACGGCCAGCGTACGCTTTCGCGTTTGCCTACCGGAAGCTATGTCATCGAAGTGCAGGCAGCCACTGCCAGTGGTGCATGGACACCCTCACAGAAGCTGCAGGTGAAGGTGCTGCCGCCCTGGTGGCGCAGCGGCATGGCGATCTTCGGCTACATCCTGATCGGCTCGCTGCTGCTGCTCACCCTGGTGTGGTCGATCCGGGTGCGCCTGCGTCGCCGCCAGCAATGGCAGTTGACCGTGCACAAGCAGGAACTGGCCGAACAGGCCTCGCAGGCCAAAAGCCGGTTCCTGGCCACGCTGGGCCATGAGGTGCGCACGCCGATGACCGGGGTGCTGGGCATGAGCGAGCTGCTGCTGGCCACGCCGCTGGACCCGGTGCAACGCAGCTATGCCGGTTCGATCCAGCAGGCTGGAAGCCATCTGCTGCGGCTGGTGAATGATGCGCTGGACCTCGCGCGCATCGAAGCCGGTCGACTGGAGCTGGATCTGCGTCCGTTCGACCTGGCCGGCCTGCTCGACCAGGTACAGACGCTGATGCAGCCGATGGCGAAACAGCGCAAGCTGGATTTCCAGCGTGGCGACGATCCGCCAGGCCCGATCAGTGTCAGCGGCGACGAGATGCGCGTGCGGCAGATCCTGCTCAACCTGCTGGGCAATGCGATCAAGTTTACCGAGCGTGGCCATGTCGGCCTGGCGGTGCGCCTGGAGGAGAACGGCGGTGGCCTTTGCTTCGAGGTGCATGACAGTGGCCCGGGCATCAATGCCGAGCAGCAGGACCGCCTGTTCCACCGCTTCGAACAGGCCGATGGCCCACGCACAGCATCGCGCTACGGCGGCAGCGGGCTGGGCCTGGCGATCTGCCAGGAGCTGGCCGTGGCGATGGGCGGGCGCATCGAAGTGGACAGCCAACCGGGCAAGGGCGCGCGCTTCCGGGTACGGTTGCCGCTGCCCTGGACCCGGCAGGCGGCCGTCGCAGTGGGCGATGCTCCGGCGCAGCCGGTATTGCCGCCGTTGCGCATCCTGCTGGTCGAAGACGATGCCACCGTGGCCGAGGTCATCGCAGGCCTGTTGCGCCGCCGTGGCCATGACGTGGTGCACGTTCTGCATGGTCTGGGCGCGCTGTCGGAGATCGCCACCGACGGCTTTGATGTCGGCCTGCTCGACCTCGACCTGCCGGCGCTGGACGGAACCGCCATCGCCCGCCAGCTGCGTGCCCTGGGGTATGAGCTGCCGTTGGTGGCGGTGACCGCGCGCTCCGATGCCTATGCCGAATCGCAGGTGCTGGCTGCCGGTTTCGATGGCTTCCTGCGCAAACCGGTCACCGGCGACATGCTGGTGGCGGCGATCGCCCAGGCCCGTGCAAAACGACAGACCGCAACGTGAAAGCGTCGGCGCCGGGCGTGAACGGCGCGACTTTCGGTTTACCATGCCGACGCCCGCAGCGCGGGAATCATCAGGGCAGCATGAGGAGGCAATCGGTGGCGTATCTGCGGGCGGCGATGCTGCTGCTGGTCCTCCTGTGCTGCCTGTCACCCGCTGCAGCGCAGCCGGTGCCGCCAAGCCCGCGCCAGGTGACGGTGTTCGACGGCCTGCCGTCCAATACCGTCAATCGCATGGCCGAAGATCGCTACGGCTACCTGTGGATCGCCACCAACGATGGCCTGGCCCGCTACGACGGGCGCAACTACCGGATCTGGCGCTCGGAAGACGGGTTGCGCGACAACCGCATCTGGACGGTGCTGGTCGATGCGCGCAACCAGCTCTGGATCGGTACCGAGAATGCCGGTCTGGTGCGGATGTCGGCCGATCGCCGCCAACTGCATTTCTACGACCGCAGCAGCCAGCCGTTGATGGGCACCAACACGGTCTGGAGCCTGGCGACTACGCCCGACGGTTCGATCTGGTTCGGAACCCACGAGGGTGGGTTGTACCGACTGGACAACCAGGATCGGTTGCAGCGCTTCCTGCCGGAAGCCAACAATCCGCGCAGTCTGCCTGCGGCATCGGTTCCGTATCTGGCTACCCTGGCCGACGGCAGCCTGTGGATCGGCACCAAGCACGGCGTTGCGCGCTGGACCGGCACCGATTTCGAACGCATTGGCACCGACGTCATTCCCAGTCTCCTGATCAATGGCCTGACCACCGAGCCCGACGGCAGCCTGTGGATCAGTACGATGGCCGGCGCCATCGTGCGCCGCCCCGATGGTCGCTTCGAGGCGCCGCCGTGGAAGCTGCCCGAAGGCGAGCAGGTGCTGGGCATGATGCTGCGCGATGAACAGGGCGGGTACTGGCTGGACACCCGCACAGGCCTCGGCCGCGCGGTCGACGGCCAGTACCGGACCGTACCGCTGTACAGCGCGGTGGCACGTGGACCGGTACGGCCGAACTGGACCGGTGCCTACGAGGACCGTGAAGGCGGCATCTGGCTGGCCAGCACCAACGCCGGGCTGTGGCATCTGCTGCCCCGCTGGTGGCAGTTCTCGGTGCTGTCGCGGCTGGAGGACGATGCCCGCTCGCTGCGCAACGCCTACGTGCTGGGCACCAGCCCATCCCGGAATGGCGGCATCTGGACGGTGGGTAGCCATGGTGCGCTGGATCGCTTCGACCCGAAGACCGGCAAGATCGAACAGCACCGCACCTGGGTCAACGGCATGCACTGGCTGAGCTCGGTGCGCGAGGACCGCCGTGGACAGGTCTGGATCGGTTCGAACGATGCCCTGCTGCGCTATGACCCGGAGCAGCGCGATCTACGTCGCTGGGGCCGCGACGCCGGCGCCGACGCAACCATGGAAGGCATCATCGAGTCGATGACGACCTGTGATGGCGACAGCCTCTGGCTGATGCTGTCGTCCGGCCTGCAGCAGCGCGACCTCGACGGGCGCCTGCGCCGTCAGCTGGACAACGGCCAGCGCGGCCTGCAGCAGGGGCAGCTCAACCTCGACGTGGAATGCGGGCCGCAGGACCACATCTGGCTGGCCAGCAGCCGCGGCCTGCTGCAGTGGTTGCCGGAAAGCGAACGATTCCAGCCGGTGCCGGGTGCGCCGGCGACGGGGATCCACGCACTGCACGTGGGTGCCGATGGCCAGGTATGGCTGTCCGAGGATGGTCGCCTGTCGCGCTACCGCTGGAGCCAGGGCCGGCTGGAACGGCAGGCCGTGGTCGGCGCCGAGCAGGGCTATCCGGCGATCTCCGCGTCCGGGCTGGTGGTTGACGCGCAAGGGGTGGTCTGGGCCACCAGCGCGCGCGGCCTGGTACGGATCGGCGCCGATGGCCAGAGCGTGCGCCTGTACGGTGTGCACGATGGCCTGCCCAGCCAGGAGTTCCACGAGCACACGCTGGTGATGTCGGAGGACGGCCACCTGGTGGCCGGTACACCGGCCGGTGTGGTGGTGTTCGACCCCGAGCAGGTACGGCCGTCGGTGCGGCGTGCACCGCTGGTGATCGAACGGGTCGAGGTGCGTCGCAATGACCAGGTGCTCGACCTGACCCACGACACGCCGTTGCAGATTGCCGATGGTGATCGTGACCTGCGCATCGTCGCGCGCCTGCTGTCGTTCGCTGATTCGGCGTCCAACAGCTACCGCTACCGGCTGGCCGGCTACGACCCCGATTGGGTGGAAGTGGGACCGGCCGGTGAGCGTCTTTTCTCGCGCCTGCCACCGGGCAGTTACCGCCTGGAAGTGCAGGCGCGTTCGGCCGATCACGTCTGGTCGCGGGTGCAGAGTCTGGAGTTCCGCGTACAGCCGCCGTGGTGGCGTAGTCTGTCCGGGTTGCTGGTGCTGGCCTCGATCGCGCTGCTGCTGACCAGCTGGTTCGCCTGGCTGTATCGCCGCCGCCTGCAGCGCCGCCACGCCTATCAGCTGGCGCTGCACAAGCAGGAACTGGCTGAGCAGGCCTCGGCGGCGAAGACCCGTTTCCTGGCCAACCTCGGCCACGAAATCCGTACCCCGATGACCGGCGTGCTCGGCATGAGCGAGCTGCTGCTGGCTTCGCACCTGGATCCGCAGCAGCGCGGCTACACGCAGTCGATCCGCCACGCTGGCGAACATCTGCTGCACCTGGTCAACGATGCGCTGGACCTGGCACGCATCGAGTCCGGCCGCCTGGAGCTGCAGTCCAAGCCGTTCGCGCTGAGCTGCCTGCTGCAGGATCTGACGGCGTTGATGGGCCCGTTGGCCGCACAGAAGGGCCTGCGCTTCACCCTCGACAACCAGTTGCCCCCAGGCCTGCAGGCCACCGGCGACTCGATGCGGGTACGCCAGATCCTGCTCAATCTGCTCTCGAATGCGGTCAAGTTCACCAGCCGTGGCACCATTACCCTGCATGCACGCAGTGATGGCGAGCTGCGCGCGTTGCATTTCGAGGTACGCGACACAGGTCCGGGCATCAGCCAGGAACAGCAGCAGCGGTTGTTCCGCCGCTTCGAGCAGGCCGATGGTGCCCGCACTGCCGCGCAGTACGGTGGCAGTGGTCTGGGCCTGGCGATCTGCCGCGAACTGGCGCAGGCGATGCAGGGACGAATCCAGGTGGAGAGCCAGCTGGGCCGCGGCACCTGCTTCGGCGTGAGCCTGCCGTTGCCGTTGGTGGTCGATGCCAGTGCCGAGGCCGAGGGCGAAGCGCATCGCGAGGACGTAGCCAACATGCCGCCGTTGCGGGTGCTGCTGGTCGAGGACGATGCCACCGTGGCCGACGTGGTGCGAGGCCTGTTGAGTGCGCGCGGGCATGAGGTGGTGCATGCAGGCCATGCGCTGGCGGCGCTGCGCGAGATCAGCGCGGGTGATTTCGATGTCGGCCTGCTGGATCTGGACCTGCCGGGCCTGAGTGGTTTCGAACTGGCGCAGCACCTGCGCAACCAGGGCTACATGCTGCCGCTGCTGGCGGTGACCGCGCGCACTGATCCGGACCTTCAGCAGCAGGTGGAAGCGGCCGGCATCGGCGGCTTCCTGCGCAAGCCGGTGACCGGCGAACTGCTGGTCGAAGCAATTGCCAGGGTGATGGGAGGGTAGGGTTTATTGCGGGGCTTGCAGCCCTGCACCTGCAGAATCAACGTCAACGTCAAAAGCGTGCAATCCGCGGGATGGCGGGGTGGGTCCGGTGGCGGGAGACGCCGTAAACCCGTCCCTGGGGGCTTGGCCGCGGCTTGCTCGTGTGCGCTGTCCTGCGCACACGGCAAGACCGGGGCTGGGCATCCTGCCCAACCCGCCCGAGGCATGCCTCGGACCCATGCCGCGGACACTCCCGCCACCGGACCCACCCCGCCTTCGACAGTTTTCCGCGATCTGTCGGAGCACGGGGTCGGATCCCGTTGCTGCGCAACGGGCTCTGACCCCAATCTGGAATTCGATATCTGACAGATGTGTCGACCAAGGTCGACACCTACCAACAACCGCGCGTTCCAGCAGTCGCCGTTACCCACAGCCGCGTGAACCTGTCAGAGGTGGGGCGGTGTGGGCTTGCAGGACCGTTGGCGCCATGGATGGCGCCATCGAGCCCCCATGGACGGGTTTACGGCGTGTCCTGCAAGCCCACACCGCCGCGCCATCCCACGGAATGCTCGCTGTCGCTTCGGCTTCGGCCTCTGCGGGTGCAGGGTGCAACCCTGCCGAACCGCCTCACTCCGCGACGTGCTCGACCTGCCGTGGTTCGGGCTTGGTGTCCGGCAGCTGCCAGAAGATCATCGTCGAGGTCAGGGTGATCGCGCCCACGCACAGGAAGGTGGCGTGCAGCGCGGCGGTCGCGCTGTTGCTGTCCAGGTGATTGCCGAATGCGGCCAGCAGGCTGCCGGCGGCCGCGGCGCCGAAACCGGCGGCCAGCATCATCACCATCGACAGCAGGCTGTTGCCGGAACTGGCGAACTCGCGGTCCAGATCCCGCAGCGTCACGGTGTTCATCACGGTGAACTGCAGTGAATTGACCGCGCCGAAGAACGCCAGCTGCAGCAGGCGCCAGGCCAGATGCTGGCCGGGTGTCATCAGGATGAAGCTGGCCATCGCCAGGCCCACCAGCACGGTGTTGACCATCAGCACGCGGCGGTAGCCGTAGCGCTCGACCAGCTTCACCGCCAGCTTCTTCGACACCATGCCGGCCGCCGCCACCGGCACCATCATCAGGCCGGCATTCATCGGGCCCAGGCCGAGGCCGACCTGCAGCAGCAGCGGGATCAGCATCGGCATGGCGCTGCTGCCGATGCGCGAGAACAGGTTGCCGAGGATGCCGATGCGGTAGCTGGGCACGCGGAACAGGGCCAGCGAGAACAAGGGTGCGGTGGAGTTGGCGGCATGCAGCCAGTAACCGACCAGCGCGGCCAGGCCAGCCACGGTCATCAGCATCACCAGCGCATGTGGCGTTCCGAGCCCGGAGATGCCGTCCAGTGCCAACGACAGCACCACCATCGCGAAGGCCAGCATGATGTAGCCGCGCAGGTCGAAACGGGTGCGATGGCTGGCGTAGTGGTCGGGCATGATCTTCATCGCAGCGATGAAACCGATCACGCCGATTGGCAGGTTGATCAGGAACACCCAGTGCCACGACGCGATCTCGACCAGCCAGCCGCCCAGTGTCGGGCCGATCAACGGGCCGACCAGGGCCGGGATGGCGATGAAGCTCATCGCGCGCAGGAAATCCTCACGCGGCACCGAACGCATCACCGCCAGGCGACCGACCGGCAGCAGCATCGCACCGCCGATGCCCTGCAGCACGCGCGCACCGACCAGCTGGTGCAGGTGCTGGGCCAGCGCGCAGGCCAGCGAGCCGAGGGTGAACAGGATGATCGCCACCAGGAAGGTACGGCGGGTGCCGTAGCGGTCGGCGATCCAGCCGGAGGCGGGAATGAAGGTGGCCACTGCCAGCGCGTAGCTGAACACCACCGACTGCATCTGCAGCGGGCTCTCGCCCAGGCTGGCCGCCATCGCCGGCAAGGCCGTGTTGACGATGGTCGAGTCCAGCATCTGCATGAAGATCGCCAACGAAACCAGCCACAGCAGGGGGCGCTGGCGGTTGTAGGTCGATGGCGATGTAGACATGGGGTGCGGCCGGTGCAGCGTGGGGGCCGACATGATCGCGCACTGCGGGTCACGGCGCGATCAACATCGCGCCGTGACCGCATGGGCATTGTTCAGCGCTGGCTGTGCGCGTGCACCGCGTCGACCAGCACCTGCACGTGCGCCGGGTCCATGTCCGGCGACATGCCGTGGCCGAGGTTGAACACATGGCCCTCGCGCGAACCACCGTTGCCGGCGGCATAGGTGTCGAGCACGCGTGCTGCAGCGGCGGCGATCGCATCCGGCGAGGCGTACAACGTGGTCGGGTCGAGGTTGCCCTGCAGGGCGACGCGGCCACCGGTGCGGCGCATCGCTTCGTCCAGGTCCAGCGTCCAGTCCAGGCCCAGCGCATCGGCGCCGGTCTGCGACAGTGCTTCCAGGTGCAGGCCGGTGCCCTTGCCGAACAGGATCAGCGGCGTGCGCTCGTTGCCTTCGCCGCGCTTCAGGCCCTGTGCAATCCGCTGCAGGTAGCGCAGCGAGAACTCGCGGTACATCGACGGCGACAGCACGCCGCCCCAGGTATCGAACACCTGCAGGGCCTGTGCGCCGGCCGCGCGCTGCGCGCCGAGATAGGCGATCACCGCCTCGGTGGTGACCTCCAGCAGGCGGTGCAGGGCCTGCGGATGGTTCAGTGCCATCGCCTTGATCCGCGCGAAGTCCTTGCTGCCGCCGCCTTCCACCATGTAGCAGGCCAGCGTCCACGGGCTGCCGGAGAAACCGATCAGCGGCACCTGGCCGTCCAGCTCACGGCGGATCAGGCGCACCGCGTCCATCACGTAGCCCAGGTCCTGTTCCATGTCCGGCACCGCCAGCTTGGCGATGGCCGCTTCATCACGCACTGGGTGGCGGAACTTCGGGCCTTCGCCTTCGACGAAGTACAGCTCCAGCCCCATCGCATCGGGAATGGTGAGGATGTCCGAGAACAGGATGGCCGCATCCAGCGGGAAGCGGCGCAGCGGCTGCAGGGTGACCTCGCAGGCAATCTCCGGATTCTTGGCCATGGCCAGGAAGCTGCCGGCCTTGGCCCGGGTCGCGCGGTACTCCGGCAGGTAGCGTCCGGCCTGGCGCATCAGCCAGACGGGGGTGCAGTCCACCGGTTCGCGGCGCAGGGCGCGCAGCAGGCGATCGTTGCGGAGAGGGCTGGTCACGATGGGCATTCCTTGGGCGAATGAGGCAGCGGCGTCAGTCGCCGTGCGAAAGGATCTGGAAGCCGCGATGCAGTTCGGCATCGCGGGCCTTCTCGAAGGCGTGGCGGGCTTCGTCGGCCTGCAGGAACAGCTCGCGCCGCAGCTGCGAGCGGCTGCCGACGCGACCGCTCTCGCGCAGCAGTTCCCAGCCGCCGAACAGATCCGGCTGCAGGCTCAGGCGCAGGAAGCGCGGTGCCTGCGCACCGGCGTCGGGATGTTGCAGGTAGACGTGCATGGCGCCGATTGTAGCGGGGCCAGGGTGACCCCGGCCGCAACGCGGTCGTACCGGCCGTTGGCCGGCAATCCTGCCGCGCAGCCCGGTAGTGCCGGCCGCTGGCCGGCTTCCCCGTTTGCTGAAGTTGCCGGCCAGCGGCCGGCACTACCGGACCCCGGATACGGTCAGCCCGCGCCCAGCACCTTCAGCACCGCCGCCTCATCCACGTCCGGCACCACTTCGGCGCGGCCCATGCCGCGCCACAGCACCAGGCGCAGGCGGCCGGCCACGTTCTTCTTGTCCAGCCGCATGCGGCCGAGCAAGGCCTGCGGGTCCAGTCCTGCGGGGATCGTCACCGGCAGGCCCAGACGCTCCAGCAGTGCCTGCAGGCGCACGCGGTCGGCATCGTCGGCCAGGCCGAGGTCGGTGGACAGCTTTGCCGCCAGGACCATGCCCACCGCCACCGCCTCGCCATGGTTCAGCGCATCACGGCCCGGGGCGGAATAGCCCTGTTCGGTCTCGATGGCGTGGCCGAAGGTGTGTCCCAGGTTGAGCAGGGCACGCTCCCCCTTCTCGAACGGATCGCGTTCGACGATGGCGGCTTTGTGCCGGCAGCTGCGTGCAATTGCCTCGGCCAGCACCGCATCCTCGCCGGCCAGCAGCGCCCCGGCGTGTTGCTGCAGCCATTCGAAGAACACCGCATCGCCCAGCGCGCCGTACTTCACCACTTCGGCCAGGCCGGCGCGCAGCTCGCGCGGCGGCAGGGTGGCCAGCACGCGGGTATCGGCGATCACCGCGCGCGGCGGATGGAACGCGCCGACCAGGTTCTTGCCGGCCGGAATGTCGACCGCGGTCTTGCCGCCCACCGATGAATCAACCATCGCCAACAGGGTGGTCGGCAGCTGCACGCAGTCCACGCCGCGCATCCAGCAGGCGGCGGCGAAACCGGCGAGGTCACCGACCACGCCGCCGCCGAGGGCGAACACGCAGGCGTCGCGGGTGGCGCCGAGCGCGGCCAGCGCTTCGATCGCGCGGCCGAATTCGGCCAGGGTCTTGGAGGCTTCGCCGGCGGCCAGGACGTGCTCGCCGACGATCAGGTCGGGGCGTGCGGCCAACAGTGTCTGCTTCACGGCGGCCAGGTAGCGCGGAGCCACTTCGCTGTCGCTGAGCAGCAGCACGTGGCGGCCGCGAACGTGCGAGGCCAGCGCAGCGCTGTCGGCCTGGGCACCGGCGCCGATGGTGATGGAGTAAGGGCGGTCGCCGCCAACGGCGACCTGCAGCAGGGCGGGGGGAGTCATGCGGTCAGGTCCTGGCGCTGCCATTGCGTGGCCAGCTTGACCACCAGGTGGGCGGTCGCGTCGGCAGCGGTATACGGGTCGGTATCGAGGGTGAGGTCGGCCAGTTCGCGGTACAGCGGGTCGCGGTGAGCAGCCAGATCGTGCAGCACCTGCTCGCGGTCCGGGCGTTGCAGCAGCGGCCGGCCCTTGTCGCGGGCCAGGCGTTCCAGCTGCGCGGCCACGCTGACCCGCAGGTAGACCACGAAGCCACGCCGGGCGATCAGTGCACGGTTGCCGGGATCCAGCACCGCGCCGCCACCGGTGGAGACCAGCTGGTTACGGCCTTCCAGCACGCGCGCAAGCGCCTCGCGTTCATGGCTGCGGAAGCCGGCTTCGCCGGAGTGCTCGAAGAGGGTCGGAATGCTGGCGCCGGCGGCATCGACGATGGCCTGGTCGACATCGACGAAGTCCAGCGTGAAGCGCTCGGCCAGGCGGCGGCCGATGCAGGTTTTGCCGGCGCCCATCGGGCCGATCAGGATCAGGTTCGGAGCAGGATTCATGCCCTCTGATGCTAACACCTCCGTGCCCCGGCCTTTACGTTCTTCACGTCAGGGTAGGCGTTCCTGCGGGGTCTCCCGCGCCAGCCGGAGTACAGGCCATGACGGTCGCCAAGGTCATCGAAATCACCGCCTCCTCGCCGAAGAGCGTGGAAGACGCCGTGCGCAGCGGGCTGAAGAAGGTCTCCGAGACGGTCAAGGGCATCCAGGGCGCCTGGGTGAACGAGACCAAGGTGGTCACCAATGGCAGCGGCGAGATCACCGAATGGCGGGTCAACCTGCGGGTGACGTTCCTGGTGGAATAGGCGCGCTCAGCGCACGTCCTGTACCTGGCGCTGGCCGTCCAGCACCACCACGTGGTCGGCCAAGGCGGGCAGGGCGTGCAGTGCCTGCCGGCTGACCCGCTCGTAGTACTGCACGAAGCGCTCCAGCTGTGGCCGGCTCATGCCGTGCCGGCCCGGCTGCGCGGCCTGCAGGTTCTGTTCCTGCTGCCAGCGCCAGCGCGGTACCACCGAAAAATCCGGTGGCTGCAGGAACCACAGGCGGTCGCAGCGCTGCCACAGCGCCGGGTAGTCTCGGGCCAGCGCCTGGTTGCACCAGCGACGCCATCGGCCATCGGCGTCGGCCTCGCGTTCCAGCGCGTTCAGCGGGCTGTCCAGCGCGTCGTCGTCCTGCGCGGGCGCGCCCAGGAACCAGCCTTCGAATACCAGCAGGTCCAGCGTTTGTTGCAGCTGCGGCCATTGCGCTTCGGGCAGGCGTTCGTCGGCCAGCTTGTCGAAGCGCGGCATGGCGAAGGGCTGGCGTGCGGCCACCGCGTCCAGCACGGCATGGGCCAACGGCAGGTCGTGGGTGCCGGGCGGGCCGCGGGTGATCAGCAGCGGATGCACCTGGCGGGCCAGTCGCTGGCGCTGTGCACGGGTGAGGTAGACGTCATCGATCGACAGCGTGGCCGCGTTCAGGCCGCGTGCCTGGGCGCGCGCCACCACCTGCGCGGCCAGCGTCGATTTGCCGCTCCCCTGCAGGCCGCTGATCGCCAATACTGGAACCGCTGCACCGCTGCCCAGCGCATCATCCAGCGCCTGTTCGGCCAATGTTTCGGGGAATCCTTTCACCTGGGGCATATACGCAGCAGCGGCCATGCGGCCACAATAGCCCAATCCGTGTGAGAAGAACGCAATCATGAGCGACCTGTACGCCGAAGCCCTGTCCACGTTTGCCGGCCTGTTCGAGGAGGCCAAACAGAGCCGCGAGGTCGAGCCGAACGCGATGACCGTGGCTACCGCCGATACGCAGGGCCGTCCCTCGGCGCGCACCGTGCTGCTGAAGGCCTTCGACGAGCGTGGCTTCGTCTTCTACACCCACCTGGACAGCCACAAGGGCCAGGAGCTGCAGGCCAATCCGCAGGCCGCGCTGCTGTTCCTGTGGCGCAGCCTGCGCGAGGCCGGCATCCAGGTGCGCATCGAAGGCCGTGTCGAGCAGGTTGCCGACGCCGAGGCCGATGCCTATTTCGCCAGCCGCCCGCGCATGAGCCAGATCGGCGCCTGGGCCTCGCAGCAGTCGAAGACGTTGGCGACGCGCGAGGAATTCGACGCGCGCGTGGCCGAGATCGAAACCCGCTTCGAGGGCAAGGACGTGCCGCGCCCGGACGGCTGGAGCGGCCTGCGCGTGGTGCCTGACCGCATCGAGTTCTGGTACGGCGCGCAGTTCCGCCTGCACGAACGCTGGTGCTATGAAGCCGGTGCCGAAGGGCGCTGGAGCAAGCGCCTGCTGTACCCGTGATCGACAGCGCGCCCACGATCCGCCAGGCCACGCCGGCCGATGCGGCCGCGTGGGCGCAGTTGCGGCTGGGCCTGTGGCCCGATGCCGATGATCCGCTGGAGGAACTGGCGGAGTCGCTGGCCGATGCCGAAGGCGCGGTATTCCTCGCTTGTCTGGCCGGTGGCGAAGCGGTGGGCTTTGCCGAAGTACGCCTGCGTCATGACTACGTGAATGGCACCGAGTCTTCGCCAGTCGGCTTCCTGGAAGGCTGGTACGTGCAGCCGCCGTGGCAGGGCCACGCCGTGGGCCGCGCTCTGCTGGCGGCAGTGCAGGCGTGGACGCGCGCAGCCGGCTGCAGCGAGCTGGCCTCTGACAGTCGCATGGAAGACGTACAGGCGCACGCCGCGCATCGCGCGTGTGGCTTCGAGGAAACCGAGCGCGTCGTGTATTTCCGCATGGCGTTGGATGCCGAGCTGCCCCGGTAGCCGCCAACCTTGGTTGGCGATGCTCCCGTAGTGTCGAGCCATGCTCGACTGCTGTTGCTCCGGTACGAAAAGCAGTCGAGCATGGATCGACGCTACAGGAGCAGATTGTCGCGAACCGACGGGTTCGCTTCATCTGCGAGCAGGCCAGTGACCTGCACACTCGGCTGGATGCCCTCGACTTCCGGAATTGCCATGCCCTCCTGGCGTTGCCTGTTTGCCGTGCCTCCACCGCGCCGCGGCGTGGAAGCCTTCCTGCTACTGCTTGCCCGCATCGTCGCCGGGGTGATGTTCTGCGTGTCCGGCTGGAACAAGGTGTTCACCGACGCGGGGCGCGAGCGCATGGTGCATACGCTGGTTGATGCGGGCATTCCGTTCCCGGTGTTCAGTGCGCCGGTACTCGGCGCGATTGAATGGATCGCCGGCGGCCTGCTGGTGCTGGGTCTGTTGAGTCGCCCCTCGGCCCTGCTGCTGGCGGGCATCTGTGCGGTGGCCGCAATGACCGATGGCATCGCGCGCATTCCTGCGGGATTGAGCCTGCCCGATTGGCTGAGCTGGTTCTTCTACCTGAGCGAAGTGCCGCTGGGGGTGTTGCTGCTTTGGATTGCGGCGGTGGGGAGTGGACGGTTCGCCATCGAGGCGCGCTGGGTACGGTGAGTGCTCATCGTCCGCGCGCAGCCGGAGTGCGCCTGTAGCATTTGGTGTGTTCCGGTAGATCCACGCCATGCGTGGATGAGATGCTTGACGGAAGAGCGGTGCGAACCAAGGTTCGCACCCACCAGGCAACGAGTGGTTACAATCCCTCCGCGCGCAGCCAGCGCCATAGCGTGGTGCGTGACACGCCCAGCGACTGCGCCATGCCCTCGCGATCATTGCGATGTTCCTGCAACAGCGTTTCCAACTGCGCACGCGGCGGGCGCTTGCCGTTGCTTTCCAGTGGTAGCGCAGCGGCGCCCTCATTCACCAGTTCGGGTGCCAGCTGCAGCAGTCGCGCAGCATCAATCAGCCCTTCACCGGGCTGCCAGTGGATGCGCAGCCGATCCACCAGATTACGCAGCTCACGCACGTTGCCTGGCCAACTGGCGGCGGTCAGCACCGCCAGCGCATCCTCATCCAGTGGCGCATCGATGCCACGCAGCAGGCGGAAGAAGTGCTGCGCCAACAGTGGGATGTCACTGCGTCGCGCACGCAGCGAGGGCAGGGCGATGCGCAGCGCGGCCAGACGGTAATACAGGTCGCGGCGGAAGCTGCCGGCCGCCGCGCGCTGCTCCAGCGACTGCAGGGTGGCGGCGACCACGCGCAGGTCCACCGGTGTCGGTTCGGTGGCGCCCACGCGCAGTACTTCACGTTCTTCCAGCACGCGCAGCAGGCGGGTCTGCAGCGGCAGCGGCAGTTCGCCGATTTCGTCCAGGAACAGGGTGCCGCCATCTGCCGCCTCGACCAGGCCGACACGGCCGCCACGGCGTGCGCCGGTGAAGGCGCCATCGCTGTAGCCGAACAGCTCCGCCTCCAGCAGCGATTCGCTGATCGCGCCGCAGTTCAACGCGACGAAGCGGCCTCGACGGCCGCTGGCCGCGTGCAGCTGGCGCGCAACCAGTTCCTTGCCGGTGCCGGTTTCGCCGTTGACCAGTACGGTGCTGTCATGTGGGGCGTAGAGCGCGATCTGCGCGCGCACCTGCGCCATCGCCTCGCTGTCGCCGAGCAGTTCATGCGCGTCGGCGCGCGCTGCCGGGCGTCGGCGTGGGGTAGGCCGATTGCCGCTGGAGCGGGCCAGGGTCTGGGTCAGTTCCAGCGCATGCTCGAAGGCCTGCCGCACCGAGTCGGCCGAATACAGCAGCACCCCGGGCAGGCCGGCCTGTTCGGCGTGGTCGATGGCCATGCCGGTGCCGACGATCACTTCGATGCCGTTGGCGCGCAGGTCGGCGATGCAGTCGCGCGCGTCCTCGCGGGTGACGAAGCGCCGATGCTCGATATCCAGGCCGAAACTCTGCTGGAAGTTGCTGAACACCGGCACGTCGCTGGCGTGGGTGACCAGGCCGATGCGGCCGGCGATGCGTCGCGCTCGCGCCAGCGCCTCCATCAGGTCGAAGCCGTTGGCCTGGATCGGCACCAGCGGCAGATCCAGCCGGCCGCGCAGCCAGGCGGCGTTGGAGCCGCCGGCAATCACCACATCGCAGTGCTCGCGGCGCAGGCGCTGGCCGATCAGCTCCACCGCTTCCTCGAAGCCGAGGTTGATCTGCTCGATGCGCGCGCGGCGGTCGAACTCGGGAATGACGTCGCCGAGCAGGCCGGTCAGCCGCGAGACGCTGACCGTCCAGATCACCGGTCGGCCGGGGTCAGCATCGGCATGGCGCAGGGGCGAGCGGGGCAGATACATGACGGTGAGGGGCGATCAGGGTGTTTCATGATACATCTGTTTCAGTGTTTCATATGTTTCACTGTTGCATGCCGGTCATCCCCGTGAAATCAACGGCTTGCAGCTTGGCATGGTGCTTGCGCTCTCTTTCCCGTTCTTCAACCTGGATTGCCGCATGACTGCTTCCACCCCTTTCTCCGCCGGTGCCCGTTTCCGTGAGGCGCTGGCTGCCGAGTCGCCGCTGCAGGTGATCGGCGCGATCAACGCCAACCACGCCCTGCTGGCCAAGCGCGCCGGCTTCCGCGCCATCTACCTGTCGGGCGGCGGCGTTGCCGCGGGCTCGCTGGGCCTGCCGGACCTGGGCATCAATACCCTGGAAGACGTGCTGGTGGACGTGCGCCGCATCACCGATGTCTGCGACCTGCCGCTGATGGTCGACATCGATACCGGTTTCGGCCCGAGCGCGTTCAACATCGCGCGCACCGTGAAGTCGCTGATCAAGGCCGGCGCCGCGGCCTGCCATATCGAGGACCAGGTCGGCGCCAAGCGCTGCGGCCACCGTCCGGGCAAGGAGATCGTCTCGCAGGGTGAAATGGTCGACCGGGTGAAGGCGGCCGCCGATGCCAAGACCGATCCGGACTTCTTCCTGATCGCGCGCACCGACGCCATCCAGGTGGACGGCGTGGACAAGGCCATCGAGCGCGCCATTGCCTGTGTCGAGGCCGGTGCCGATGGCATCTTCGCCGAGGCCGCCTACGATCTGGACACCTACCGCCGCTTCGTCGACGCGGTGAAGGTGCCGGTGCTGGCCAACATCACCGAATTCGGTGCCACCCCGCTGTTCAGCCGTGATGAACTGGCCTCGGCCGGCGTCGCCATCCAGCTGTTCCCGCTGTCGGCGTTCCGTGCCGCCAACAAGGCCGCCGAGAACGTCTACCAGGCGGTCCGCCGCGATGGCCACCAGCGCAACGTGGTGGAGACCATGCAGACCCGCGAAGAACTCTACGACCGCATCGGCTACCACGCGTTCGAGCAGCAGCTCGATGCACTGTTCGCCGCCAAGAAATAAGCAGTACCCTGCACCATCAAGTTTTCGGAGGGAAACATGAACGATACGACCGCAACCCCGACCTTCAAGCCGAAGAAGTCCGTCGCCCTGTCCGGCACCGCCGCCGGCAACACCGCGCTGTGCAGCGTGGGCCGCAGTGGCAACGATCTGCACTACCGTGGCTATGACATCCTGGACCTGGCCAACACCAGCGAGTTCGAGGAAATCGCCTACCTGCTGGTGCACGGCAAGCTGCCGACCCGCGCCGAGCTGGTTTCGTACAAGGCCAAGCTGAAGTCGCTGCGTGGCATCCCGGCCGCGGTGAAGGCGGCGCTGGAAGAACTGCCGCCGTCGGCGCACCCGATGGACGTGATGCGCACCGGCGTGTCCGTGCTCGGCTGCGTGGCGCCGGAGAAGGACGACCACAACCATCCGGGCGCGCGCGACATCGCCGACAAGCTGATGGCCTGCCTTGGTTCGATGCTGCTGTACTGGTACCACTGGAGCCACAACGGCCGCGCCATCGACGTGGAAACCGACGACGACTCGATCGGTGGCCACTTCCTGCACCTGCTGCACGGCGAGAAGCCGCAGGAATCGTGGGTGAAGGCGATGCACACCTCGCTGATCCTGTACGCGGAACACGAGTTCAACGCCTCGACCTTCACCTGCCGCGTCATCGCCGGTACCGGCAGCGACATGTACAGCGCGATCTGCGGTGGCATCGGCGCGCTGCGCGGCCCGAAGCACGGCGGCGCCAACGAAGTGGCGTTCGAAGTGCAGAAGCGCTACGACAACCCGGATGAGGCCGAGGAAGACATCAAGGCCCGCGTCGAGCGCAAGGAAGTGGTGATCGGTTTCGGCCACCCGGTCTACACCGTCTCCGATCCGCGCAACAAGGTGATCAAGGACGTGGCCCGCGAGCTGTCCGAAGAACAGTCCAGCATGAAGATGTACGACATCGCCGAGCGCCTGGAATCGGTGATGTGGGACATCAAGAAGATGTTCCCGAACCTGGACTGGTTCAGTGCCGTCAGCTACCACATGATGGGCGTGCCGACCGCGATGTTCACCCCGCTGTTCGTGATCGCCCGCACCGCCGGCTGGAGCGCGCACATCGTCGAGCAGCGCATCGACGGCAAGATCATCCGCCCGAGCGCCAACTACATCGGTCCGGAAGACCGCGACTTCGTCGCCATCGACAAGCGCGTCTGATCCCCCTGCTGTACCCATCCGGCCGGCCCCGTGCCGGCCGGATGCTTTCGCCGCCGCACCGCCGGCACCCGGCCCGCCTCAAGCACTCCGCCAGCCCATGAATACCGATTACCGCAAGAACCTCCCCGGCAGCACGCTGGATTATTTCGACGCGCGCGCCGCTGTCGATGCAATCCAGCCCGGCGCCTATGCCACCCTGCCATACACCTCGCGCGTGCTGGCCGAGAACCTGGTGCGCCGCTGCGATCCGGCTACGCTTGGCGATTCGCTGAAGCAGCTGATCGAGCGCCGCCGCGACCTCGACTTCCCGTGGTTCCCGGCACGCGTGGTCTGCCACGACATCCTCGGCCAGACCGCACTGGTCGACCTGGCCGGCCTGCGTGATGCGATCGCCGACAAGGGCGGTGACCCGGCCAAGGTCAATCCGGTGGTGCCGGTGCAGCTGATCGTCGATCACTCGCTGGCGGTGGAGTGCGGTGGTTTCGATCCGCAGGCGTTCGAGAAGAACCGCGCCATCGAAGATCGCCGCAACGAAGACCGTTTCCACTTCATCGACTGGACCAAGCTGGCGTTCGAGAACGTGGACGTGATTCCGCCGGGCAACGGCATCATGCACCAGATCAACCTGGAGAAGATGTCGCCGGTGGTCTACGTGCAGGACGGCGTGGCCTTCCCGGATACCTGCGTGGGCACCGACAGCCATACCCCGCACGTGGACGCGCTGGGCGTGATCGCGATTGGTGTTGGCGGCCTGGAAGCCGAGAACGTGATGCTGGGCCGCGCCTCTTGGATGCGCCTGCCGGACATCATCGGTGTCGAGCTGACCGGCAGGCCGCAGCCGGACATCACCGCCACCGACGTAGTGCTGGCCCTGACCGAGTTCCTGCGCAAGGAACGCGTGGTGGGTGCGTATCTTGAATTCTTCGGCGAGGGTGCCGCGGCACTGACCATCGGTGACCGCGCCACCATTTCCAACATGTGCCCGGAGTACGGCGCGACTGCCGCGATGTTCTACATCGACGGGCAGACCATCGATTACCTGCGCCTGACCGGCCGCGAGGAATCGCAGGTGGCGTTGGTCGAAAACTACGCACGCACCACCGGCCTGTGGGCCGATGACCTGGCCACCGCGCAGTACGAGCGTGTGCTGCGCTTCGACCTGTCCAGCGTGGTGCGCAACATGGCCGGTCCGTCGAACCCGCACAAGCGCGTGGCCACCGCCGAACTGGCCGAGCGCGGCATTGCCGACGCAGCCAAGCTGGAAGCGGGCAAGGCCGAACAGTCGCAGGGGCTGATGCCCGATGGCGCGGTGATCATCGCCGCCATCACCAGCTGCACCAACACCTCCAATCCGCGCAACGTGATCGCCGCCGCGCTGCTGGCGCGCAAGGCCAACGAACGTGGCCTGCTGCGCAAGCCGTGGGTGAAGTCCTCGCTGGCGCCGGGCTCCAAGGCGGTGCAGCTGTACCTGGAAGAATCCGGCCTGCTGCCGGACCTGGAGAAGCTGGGCTTCGGCATCGTCGCCTTCGCCTGCACCACCTGCAACGGCATGAGCGGTGCGCTGGACCCGAAGATCCAGCAGGAAATCATCGACCGCGACCTGTATTCCACCGCCGTGCTGTCGGGCAACCGCAACTTCGACGGCCGCATCCACCCGTACGCGAAGCAGGCCTTCCTGGCCTCGCCGCCGCTGGTGATCGCCTATGCCATCGCTGGCACCGTGCGCTTCGATATCGAGAAGGACGTGCTGGGCGTGGACACCGACGGCAACGAGGTGCGCCTGAAGGACATCTGGCCGAGCGACGCCGAGATCGACGCGGTGGTGAAGGCCGCGGTGAAGCCGGAGCAGTTCCGCCGTGTCTACAACCCGATGTTCAACGTGCGCGTGGAGCACGGTGCGGCGGTCAGCCCGCTGTACGACTGGCGCCCGCAGAGCACCTACATCCGCCGGCCGCCATACTGGGAGGGTGCACTGGCGGGTGAGCGCACGCTGTCTGGCATGCGCGCGCTGGCGGTGCTGCCGGACAACATCACCACCGACCATCTGTCGCCGTCCAACGCGATCCTGGCGTCCAGTGCCGCCGGTGAATACCTGGCGAAGATGGGCCTGCCGGAAGAGGACTTCAATTCGTACGCCACCCACCGCGGCGACCACCTGACCGCGCAGCGCGCCACGTTCGCCAATCCGAAGCTGTTCAACGAGATGGTGCGCAACGACGACGGCAGCGTGAAGCAGGGTTCGCTGGCGCGCGTGGAGCCGGAAGGCAAGGTCATGCGCATGTGGGAAGCGATCGAAACCTACATGGACCGCAAACAGCCGCTGATCATCATCGCCGGTGCCGACTACGGCCAGGGCAGCTCGCGTGACTGGGCCGCCAAGGGCGTGCGCCTGGCTGGCGTGGAGGCGATCGTGGCCGAAGGCTTCGAGCGCATCCACCGCACCAACCTGATCGGCATGGGCGTGCTGCCGCTGGAGTTCAAGCCGGGCACCACCCGCCTGACCCTGGGCATCGACGGCACCGAGACCTTCGACGTGGTCGGCGAGCGCACCCCGCGCGCCGACCTGACCCTGGTCATCCACCGCCGCGACGGCCAGGACGTGATCGTGCCGGTCACCTGCCGCCTGGACAGCGACGAGGAAGTGGCGATCTACGAAGCCGGTGGCGTGCTGCAGCGCTTCGCCCAGGACTTCCTGGAAGGCGCCAAGGTGGCGTGATGCCGGGCTGAATGCCTGCCCCCGGAGGCCGGGGGCGGGCTTGTCCGACACCAGGGCAGGGCGCACACTGACTTGGCAAAAACTGCCAAAGGAGAGTTTCATGGCCACCATGAACATTTCGCTGACCGATCCGCTCAAGCAGTTCGTGGACGAAGAAGTGCGCGAAGGCGGCTACTCCAGTACGTCGGACTACGTGCGTGACCTGATCCGCCAGCGTCAGCGCAGCAAGGCTGAAGCGCTGCTCAAGCAGTTGATTGCCGAGGGGCTGGCGTCGGGACCTTCGGCGCCTCTGCCGCCGGATCACTTCGACAAGCTGCGTGAGCGTGCACGGAACCGCAAGTGAAGCCCTCGCACTGGTCCCCCGCAGCGGTTCGAGATCTTGACCAGGCAGCAGGCTGGTATGCAGATCAAGGCGGAGAAGTGCTGGAAATCGGCTTCATCGATGCGGTGGAATCCGTTGTAAAGCTGATCGAGGCGCACCCGGGTGCTGGTTCCGCACTGCATGCGGATTTGTTGCCCTGCCTCGCCGCCCCGTTGCGCTTTCATCCGGTTCGTCGCTTCAACGGCTACCTGGTCTACTACGTGGAGCTACCTGGGCACGTTTCCATCGTGCGCATCTGGAATGCTTCGCGGGGCATGGAAGCACTGTTCGAAGACGAGGAGCTCAACCCCGATATTGGTTCGTCGCATCCAGGATACTGATCCATGACCTTCCTCCCGCAACTCCGTATTCCCGCCACCTACATGCGCGGCGGCACCAGCAAGGGCGTGTTCTTCCGCCTGCAGGACCTGCCCGAGGCCGCGCAGGTGCCTGGCGCCGCACGCGATGCGCTGCTGATGCGCGTGATCGGTTCGCCCGATCCGTATGGCAAGCAGACCGACGGCATGGGCGGCGCCACCTCCAGCACCAGCAAGTGCGTGATCATCTCCACCGCCTCGGTGCCTGACCACGACGTGGACTACCTGTACGGCCAGGTGTCGATCGACACCGCCTTCGTCGACTGGAGCGGCAACTGCGGCAACCTCAGCACTGCGGTGGGTCCGTTCGCGATTGCCAATGGTCTGATCGATCCGGCCCGCGTGCCGCGTGACGGCCTGTGCACCGTGCGCATCTGGCAGGCCAACATCGGCAAGACCATCATCGCGCACGTGCCGATGCGCGATGGCGAAGTACAGGAGATCGGCGATTTCGAGCTGGATGGCGTGACCTTCCCGGCCGCCGAGATCCAGCTGGAATTCATCGATCCGTCCGATGACGGCGATGCGGGCGCGATGTTCCCGACCGGCAATCTGGTCGATACCCTGGAAGTGCCCGGCGTGGGTAGCTTCGAGGTGACGATGATCACCGCCGGCATCCCGACCATCTTCCTCAACGCCGCCGACCTGGGCTACACCGGCACCGAGCTGCAGCCGGCGATCAACGAGGACAAGGCCGCACTGCAGAAATTCGAGACCATCCGCGCACATGGCGCGCTGCGCATGGGTCTGATCAAAAACCTGGAAGATGCGGCGACCCGCCAGCACACGCCGAAGGTGGCCTTCGTGGCGCCGGCGCAGGACTATGTGTCGTCCAGCGGCAAGGCCATTGCGGCCTCGGCCATCGACCTGCACGCACGTGCGCTGTCGATGGGCAAGCTGCACCACGCGATGATGGGCACGGCCGCCGTGGCGATCGGTACTGCGGCGGCGATTCCGGGCACCCTGGTCAACCGTGCCGCCGGTGGTGGCGAACGCGAAGCGGTGACCTTCGGTCATCCCTCCGGCACGCTGCGCGTGGGTGCGCAGGCCGGTCTCGTTGACGGCCAGTGGACGGTGACCAAGGCCATCATGAGCCGCAGCGCCCGCGTGCTGATGGAAGGCAAGGTGCGGGTACCGGCCGAGTGATGCGTTGGTAAACGCCAACCAAGGTTGGCGACTACCGGGCCGCAGAGACCGATTGCTTTGGTAGATGCCAACCTTGGTTGGCATGGTGCACGGGCAACCGTGCACCGCAACGAGGAGATCGACGATGTCCGACAGCCACACCCCCTCCAACGAGCGTGCAGCGTGGGATGCGCTGTTGGTGGACATCGTCGATTACGTGCGCGACGCACGCATCGACTCACCGCTGGCGTTCCAGACCGCGCATCACTGCCTGCTCGACACGCTGGGCTGTGGCCTGGAGGCGCTGTCTTTCCCGGCCTGCAGCAAGCTGCTCGGTCCACTGGTGCCGGGCATCAGCGTGGTCAACGGTGCGCGTGTGCCGGGTACGCACTACGTGCTGGACCCGGTGCAGGCCGCCTTCAACCTCGGCGCGATGGTGCGCTGGCTGGATTTCAACGACACCTGGCTGGCGGCCGAATGGGGCCATCCGTCGGACAACCTGGGCGGCATCCTTGCCGTCTGCGATTGGCTGGGTCGCAACGCGCAGGCCCTGCGCCGCCCGCCGCCGATCGTGCACGACGTGCTGCTGGCGATGATCAAGGCGCACGAGATCCAGGGTGTACTGGCCCTGCAGAATTCCTTCAATCGGGTCGGGCTGGACCATGTGGTGCTGGTCAAGGTCGCCACCACCGCTGTGGTGGCGCAGCTGCTCGGGCTGGATCGCGAACGCATGCTCAATGCGCTGTCGCTGGCCTGGGTCGATGGCCAGGCGCTGCGAACCTACCGGCATGCGCCCAACACCGGCTCGCGCAAGAGCTGGGCGGCCGGCGACGCGACCAGCCGTGGCGTGCGCCTGGCGCTGATGGCGGCCAGCGGCGAGATGGGCTACCCCAGCGTGCTCAGCGCACCGACCTGGGGCTTCGAAGCGGTGTCCATGCATGGCCAGAGGCTGACGCTGGGGCGACCGCTGGGCAGCTATGTGATGGAGAACGTGCTGTTCAAGATCAGCTACCCGGCCGAGTTCCACGGCCAGACCGCAGTGGAGGCGGCGATCGCGCTGCACCAGCAGTTGCGCACGATGGGGCGGCGGGTCGAGGACATCGCGCACATCGCGATCCGGACCCAGGACGCCTGCATCCGCATCATCGACAAGCAGGGGCCGCTGCACAACCCGGCGGACCGCGACCACTGCGTGCAGTACATGATCGCCATCGCGCTGCTGCATGGGCGGCTGGTGGCCGAGGACTACGAGGACGACGTCGCCGCCGATCCGCGCATCGACGCATTGCGCGCAAAGATGGCCTGCCACGAGGATCCGCAGCTCAGCGCCGACTACCTGGACCCGGGCAAGCGCAGCATCGCCAACGGCCTCAGCATGCGCTTCAACGATGGCAGTGAACTGCCGGAAGTGCTGGTGGAGTACCCGCTCGGCCACGCGCGTCGCCGCGAAGAGGGTATTCCGCTGCTGATGGACAAGTTCCGCCGTCACCTGGCCCACCGTTTCCCGACCGCCCAGCAGCAGCGCATCCTGGCCGCCTCGCTGGACCCGGTGGCGCTGGCGGCGATGCCGGTGACCGACTACGTGGATCTGTACCTGCCGGGGTAGGGGGCTTCGCCGGATCTGGCGCTGCGCCTGCTTGCCGGGCACGTAGCTGCACCTGCTTTGGTAGGTGCCAACCTTGGTTGGCACGGCCGACGCCAACCACGGTTGGCGACTACCGATCCCGCCGGCCGGCGGCCGGTGCTACCCGCGCCCGGAGCAATTGCCGAATTCGCGTCAACACCTTGACGCAGCCCGCCTATAATGGCCACCTCGATCAAGGAGTGACGACATGAGCGGTCCGGCACGGCGGAAGCGGTGGGGATGGGCGGCGGCTGTACTGGCAGGAGGCCTGTTGCTGGGCCTGGCCGGCTGCCGCAACGACAGCGGGCAGCTGCCCAAGACCAGCGGTGAAGCGATCACCACCAAGGCCGAGCAGGTGAAGGAATTCACCCTGCTGCGCGCCTACCCGGACCAGAAGAATGACGGCCTGTCGCTGGCGCTGGAGTTCTCGCGCCCGCTGGTCGGCACCCAGGATTTCGACAAGCTGGTGCGCTTCGAAGAGAAGGTCGGCACCGACGACAGCAGCTGGACGCTGTCCGATGACGGCCTGACCCTGCGTTACCCGTTCGTCGAGGCTGGCAAGGAGTTCAGCCTGGTGGTCTCGGCCGACCTGCTCGCCGCCGATGGCAGCCGCCTGGGCAAGGAACTGAAGCAGAAGGTGTTCAGCGGCGAGCTGAAGCCGGTGGTCGGTTTCGCCTCGCAGGGCAGCGTTCTGCCGGCCAAGGACAGCCGAGGCCTGCCGGTGGTCTCGGTGAACGTGCCGGAGGTCGACGTCGAGTTCCTGCGCGTGCGCGAGAAGGACCTGCCGACCTTCTTCAGCCAGTACCAGCGCGGCGGCCGCCGTGGCAGCTGGGAGCTGAGCAGCGACTACGAGCGCAGCCCGATCAACAAGCTGGCCGAGCCGGTCTACGTCAACCGCTTCATCCTCGGCGGCAAGAAGAACGAGCGGGTGCTGACCTACCTGCCGACCCAGGACATCAAGGAACTGCAGGAGCCGGGCCTGTACTTCGCCCTGCTCAAGCGCACCGGTGACTATGAATGCGAGTTCGACACCGCGTTCTTCTCGGTCAGCGACATCGGCCTGCATACCCGTGCCTACAAGGACAAGCTGTTCGTACATACCGCCGGCCTCAAGGACGGTGCCCCGCTGAAGAACATCGACCTGCGCGTGCTGGATGCCAAGGGCGAGGTGGTGCTCAAGGGCAGCACCGACGGCAATGGCAATGCGCTGCTGAACTACACCCTGGATGCCACCCACGTGCTGGTCGCCAGCAGCGGCAAGGACACCAGCTTCCTGCCGTTCAACCAGCCGGCGCTGGACCTGAGCGAATTCGCCGTGGCCGGCCGTGACAACGCCTGGTTCGACGTCTATGCCTGGTCCGGGCGCGACCTGTATCGCCCGGGCGAAACCGTGCGCCTGTCCGCGCTGCTGCGCGACAACGACGGCAAGCCGGTCAAGGCTCAGCCGGTGTTCCTGCGCCTGAAGCAGCCCGATGGCAAGACCTTCCGCGAGACTCGCCTGCAGCCGGGCGAGCAGGGCTACATCAACTTCGAGCAGGTGATCCCCGCCGAGGCGCCGACCGGGCGCTGGCAGGTCGAGTTCCGCACCGATCCGGCCAGCAAGGAAGCGATCCAGGGCATGACCCTGCGCATCGAAGAGTTCCTGCCCGAGCGCATGAAGCTTGACCTGGACAGCGCGCAGAAGACGCTGAAGCCGGGTGAGGACCTGCGCCTGCAGGCCAATGGCGCCTATCTGTATGGCGCGCCGGCCGATGGCAACCGTTTCACCGCGCGCATGGCGGTGGCCGTCGAGCAGAAGCCGGTGGACGGCCTGCCAGGCTATTTCTTCGGTGACCCGACCCTGCAGCTGCCGCGCGAGGCCAAGGACGTGATCGATACCACGCTGCCGGCCAATGGCCAGCTGCGTGAGGACGTTGCGTTGCCGGAAGAGGCGGCCAAGGCCAAGGCACCGATCGCCGTGGTGCTGTCCGGCAGCCTGTATGAAACCGGTGGCCGCACGGTCACCCGTACCCTGAAGCGGGTGATGTGGCCGGCCAATGCGCTGGTCGGCGTGCGCCCGCTGTTCAACCCCGAGGACGGCGCCGATTCCAACGGCAATGCGCGCTTCGAACTGATGCGTGTGGATGCCGCCGGTGCGCCGCAGCCGGCCAAGGGTTTGAAGATCACCCTGGTGCGCGAACTGCGCGACTACCACTGGACTTTCAACGACAACCGCTGGGACTACGACTACACCCGCCGCTTCGAGAACAAGGAAACCCGCACCGTCGATGCCGGCAGCAGCGCGGTCGCCTTCGACTTCCCGGTGGAGTGGGGTGAGTACCGGGTGGACGTGTTCGATCCGTCCACCGGCCTGACCAGCCGCTACCCGTTCCGCGCCGGCTGGAGCTGGGGCGACGACAACCGCGGCCTGGACGCGCGCCCGGACAAGGTCAAGCTGGGCCTGGACAAGACCGGCTACAAGGCCGGTGACACCCTGGAAGTGACGGTGACCCCGCCGCATGCCGGCAAGGGCATCCTGATGGTCGAGACCGACCGCATGCTGTACGTGCAGGACATCGAGGCCAAGCCGGGTTCGACCTTCAAGATTCCGGTCACCGCCGACTGGGAACGCCACGACGTCTATATCACCGCGCTGGTGTTCCGTGGCGGCAGTGCGCCGAGCAAGATCACCCCGGCCCGTGCCGTGGGCGTGGTGCACGTGCCGATGGACCGCAAGGGCCGCACCGTCGCCGTCGGCCTGGCTGCGCCCAAGCAGATGCGCCCGGAGCAGGACCTGCCGGTGACGGTCAGCGCACCGCAGCTGGCCGGCAAGATGGCGCACGTCACCGTCTCGGCGGTGGACGTGGGCATCCTCAACATCACCCGCTTCCCGGTGCCCGATGCCGGTGCGCACTTCTTCGCCCAGCGTCGCCTCGGCATCGATGCCTACGACATCTACAGCCGGGTGATCGAGAGCTTTGATGGCGGTGCCGGCAAGCTGAAGTTCGGTGGCGACATGGCGCTGCAGGCGTTGCCGCAGGCCAAGCGCCCGACCGCGCGCGTGCAGACCGTGGACCTGTTCTCCGGCCCGGTGCAGCTCGACGCCAAGGGCATCGCCCGGATCCGCCTGAAGGTGCCGGACTTCAACGGTACCCTGCGCGTGTCGGCGTTGGTCTACAGCGATGACCAGTACGGCAAGCGCGATGTGGAAACCATCGTGCGCGCGCCGATCCTGGCCGAAGCCAGCATGCCACGCGTACTCGCCCCGGGCGACCGCAGCACGGTGACCCTGGACGTGCAGAACTTCACCGGCAAGCCGGGCCAGTTCACCGTGAAGGTGGAAAGCGAAGGCCCGTTGAACCTGGGCGAGGGCAGCCGCAGCGTGCAGTTGAATGCCGATGCCAAGACCACGCTGAGCTTCCCGCTGTCGGCGCGCGAGGGCCACAGCGTGGCCAAGGTGCGGGTGCGGGTGGACGGCAACGGCTTCAAGGCCGATCGCCGCTACGACCTGCCGGTGCGTGCGGCGTGGCCGCAGGTATTGCGTTCGCAGGTGCGTACGCTGGATCCGCTGGCCGCGGTCAGCCTCGATAACAGCCTGACCGATGGCCTGATGTCCGAGTCGGTGAATGCTCGCCTGCTGGTCAGTCCGCTGCCGCCGATTCCGTTCGCCAGTGCACTGCAGGGCGCGCTGAACTACCCGTATGGCTGTGCCGAGCAGACCACCAGCAAGGGCTACGCTGCGTTGATCCTGGACCAGGCGACGTCGTCAATGCTCGGTGCCGACGGGCTGGATGCCAAGACCCGTCGCGAGCGCATGGAAGGTGCGTTTGGCCGCCTGGCGTCGATGCAGGTGGCCAATGGCAACTTCTCGATGTGGGGTGACGACGGCTACGTGAACCCGTGGCTGACCCCGTACATCACCGAGTTCCTGCTCGACGCGAAGGACGCCGGTTTCGCGGTGCCCGACAACGTGCTGCAGAAGGCGCTCAACCGTCTCAGCGAGGATCTGCTGTCCGGCGGCAACCAGTTCTACGGCCAGGACGACCGCGAGAAGCTGAAGTTCGCCAACCAGGCCTATTCGGGCTACGTGCTGGCCCGGGTCAACCGCGCTCCGCTGGGGACGCTGCGCACGCTGTATGACAACGAGCGCAGCAAGGCGGTCGGCGGCCTGTCGCTGGTCCATCTGGGCGTGGCGCTGTCGCTGCAGGGCGATGCCAAGCGTGGCCAGGCGGCATTGGCCGCCGCCTTCGCCAAGTCCAGCAGCGAACGCCCGTCGTACTTCGGCGACTACGGCAGTGCGATCCGTGATGACGCGCTGATGATCGCGCTGACCCACGAAAACAAGCTGGCCAAGCCAGCCTGGGATGCACGTGCGGTTGACCTCGGCCGTGGCCTGGATGCGCGCCGCAATGCCGGCTGGATGTGGCTGAGCACGCAGGAACAGGTAGCGATTGCCCGCCTTGGCAAGGCACTGGCCGCCAACCAGAAGGCGCTGGTGGCCGGTGAACTGGTGATCGGCGGCACGACCGAAGCGATCGGCGAGCGCAAGCTGTTCGGCCGCAACTTCAGCGCCAGCGAGCTGGCCAGCGGCGTGCGCTTCACTCCGCAGGGGCAGCCGCCGATGTTCGCCAGCATCGACGTGGCCGGTATCCCGCGCAGCGCGCCGGCACCGGATAACAGCGTGCTGGGCGTCGAGCGCAGCTACTACGGCACCGATGGCAAACCGTGGTCGCCGCGTCCGCTGAAGGAGGGCGAAGCCCTGATCGTGCGGGTCACCGTCACCGCCGACACCACGATGCCCGATGCATTGCTGACCGACCTGTTGCCGGCCGGCCTGGAGATCGAGAACTTCAATCTGGGCGACGCCAAGCAGTGGGCCGATGTGGTGGTTGATGGCATCACCATCAGCGACCGCGGTGAAGCCGCCGACACCAAGCATGAGGAGTTCCGCGACGACCGCTATGTGGCCGCGCTGAAGCTCTCGCGTGGCAGCAAGGCCAACGTGTTCTATCTGGTGCGTGCGGTGACCCCGGGTACCTACTCGGTGCCGCCGCCGCTGGTGGAGGACATGTACCGGCCGCAGCTGCGCGGCGTCGGCCGCAGCAACCCGACCACGATCACGGTGGTACAGCCGTGACCGCGCGGACGGGCCGCGACGGCGCGGCCCGTCCTGCTGGCAACCCGCAATGAAGAACACGATGACGACCCGGCTGGCGGCCCTGCGCCGCCGGCTGCGGCCGCTGTGGCCGTGGCTGCGCTGGGGTACGGCGGGTCTGTTGGCACTGCTGCTGGTGCTGGATTTCGCCTTCCCGCCGCCGCTGCCGAAGCAGCGTGATACCAGCACCCTGGTGGTGGCTGCAGACGGCACACCGTTGCGTGCGTTCGCCGATGCCGAGGGCGTGTGGCGCTATCCTGCTTCCATCGACAGCGTCTCGCCGCTGTACCTGCAGGCGCTGCTGACCTACGAGGACCGCTGGTTCTGGCGCCATCCGGGCATCAACCCGCTGGCGATCCTGCGTGCCAGCGGCCAGCTGCTGCGCGGCGGTCGCATCGTGTCCGGTGGCTCGACCCTGACCATGCAGGTCGCCCGCATCCTCGATCCGCATACGCGCACGCCCTGGGGAAAGCTCAAGCAGATGCTGCGCGCGGTGCAGCTGGAAGTGCACCTGAGCAAGCCGCAGATCCTGGCCCTGTACCTGGAACGCGCGCCGTACGGCGGCACTATCGAGGGCGTGGAAGCGGCCAGCTGGGCCTATCTGGGCAAGCCGGCGGCGCAACTGTCGCATGCCGAGGCCGCGCTGCTGGCGGTGCTGCCGCAGGCGCCGAGCCGGCTGCGCCCGGACCGCCACCCGGAAGCGGCACAGAAGGCGCGCGACAAGGTGCTGTCACGCATGGCCGAGCTGGGCGCGTGGACAGCGGACGAGGTGGAGGACGCGCGCATCGAGAACGTGGTCGCGCGCTCGCTGCGGCCGCCGTTGCATGCCGCGCTGCTGGCGCAGCGCCTGCATTCGGCGCATCCAGGCCAGGCGCGCATCCAGAGCAGCATCGACATCGGCCTGCAGCGCACGCTGGAAGAACGCGTGGCCAGCTATTTCTCGACGCTGCCCGAGCGCACCTCGGCGGCGCTGCTGGTGGTCGACAACCAGACCCTGCAGGCACGCGCCTATGTCGGCACGCTGGCGTTCGGCGACCGCCAGCGCCTTGGCCACGTGGACATGGTGCAGGCCTGGCGTTCGCCGGGCTCCACGCTCAAGCCGTTCCTGTACGCGATGGCGCTGGACGATGGCCTGATCCATTCGGAAAGCCTGCTGGTCGATGCGCCGCAGAGTTTCGGCAGCTACCGTCCCGGCAACTTCGACATGGCCTTCAATGGGCCGATTGGTGCCTCCAGTGCATTGCGGCTGTCACTCAATGTGCCCTCGGTGGACCTGCTGCAACGGGTGGGCGCGGCGCGCTTCGCCGCACGCCTGTCGCACTCTGGCATCCAGCTGCGCTTCCCACCGGGCAGCACGCCCAACCTGTCGCTGATCCTGGGCGGCACCGGTGCGCGGCTGGAAGATCTGGTCGGTGCGTTCGCCGCGCTCAACCGCAACGGCATCGCCGGGCGCGTGCGCTACACCGATGACGAACCGATGATCGAGCGGCGCCTGGCCTCGCCGGGCGCCAGCTGGATCGTGCGCGAGATGCTGGAATCGAACCCTCGCCCGGGCTACAGCGTCGGTACCTTCGATGTCGGTGGACGCCCGCGGGTGGCGTGGAAGACCGGCACCAGTTACGGGTACCGCGATGCGTGGGCGATCGGCAGCACCCGCCACTACACCGTGGGCGTGTGGGTGGGCCGGCCGGACGGCACGCCGTTGCCGGGCCAGTACGGCGCGGTGACCGCGCTGCCGCTGATGTTCGAAGTGGTGGACAGCCTGCCGCGCCAGCGCGGCGATTCGGCTGCTGCACCGATGCCGGCAAGTGTCAGCCAGGAAGATATCTGCTGGCCCACCGGCGAACGCGCCGAGGGCCTGCCGGCGGCACTGTGCCAGCGGCGGATGTCGGCCTATCTGCTGGACGGCGCGGCGCCGCCGACCTTCCCTGAGCGCGAGGCGCGGCGCTGGCAGCCGGGACGGCAGCGTTATCTCGCAGACGCACGGACCGGCCTGCGTGTGTCGGCCGATTGCCGTGCGTCACACGAGGAGGTGACACGTGAGATCGCGCGCTGGCCGGCGCTGCTGTCACCGTGGTTGTCCAAGGCCACGCGCGAGGCCTCGCAGCTGCCGGCGCTATCGCCAGACTGCCGCGACGATGGGCGCGAAGCCAGCGTGGCGCTGCATGTGGACGGGCTCAACGACGGCGCCACGCTGGCGCGCGCGCCGAATGCGGAACATGGCGTGCGCCTGCAGCTGCGCGCGCTGGGCAGTGAGCAGGCAGTGGACTGGTTGCTGGATGGACGCTGGATCGCGCAGACCCACGGCGCGCAGTTGATGCAGCGCGAATTCGCCGAGCCGGGCGCACACACCCTGACCGCGCTGGCGGCTGACGGCGCGTGGACGCAGGTGCGGTTCAACGTTCTCCGGTAAATGTCCTGCGGTAGGTACCGGGCCCTTGTAGAGTCGAGCCATGCTCGACTGCTTTTCCCCAGTCGAGCATGGCTCGACTCTACAGAGAGCGTTGGGCCGCTATTCCCCGATCCACCCATCCAGCAGGTCGGCGAATTCGTCGGCGTGCTCCTCTTCCTGCGCCAGGATCTCCTCGAGGATGCGCTTGGTGGTGGTATCGCGGTCGCCGATGAAGTTGATCATCTCGCGGTAGCTATCGATGGCAATGCGTTCGGCCACCAGGTTCTCACGGACCATGTCGCGCAGGTCGCTGCCTTCCTTGTATTCGGCATGCGAGCGCGCGGTCAGCGTATCGGGGTTGAAGTCCGGCTCGCCGCCGAGCTGGACGATGCGCTCGGCCAGCTTGCCGGCGTGCGCCTGTTCCTGCTGTGCATGCTCGAGGAACTCGGCCTTGACCGCGTCGGCCAACATGCCCTTGGCCATGAAGTAATGCCGGTAGTAGCGCAGCACGCATACGTACTCGGTGGCCAGTGCGTCGTTGAGCAGCTTGATCACCACCTTGCGGTCGGCACTGTAGCTGTCGGTGATCGCACCGTCCTCGATGTTGCGTCGTGCACGCTCGCGCAGGGTCTTGCGATCGCTGATGCCGGGTACCTTGGCGGCAGATCTGGGAGCTTTGGCTGGCTTGCTGGACATGGCTGGCCGTTTCCTCTTGCGGTGGAAGATCAGGTGGGCAGGTGGTCCAGCACGTATTCGGCCGAAGACACCTCGAACTGGCCGGGCTGTTCGATCCAGGCCGCGCGCACCACACCGTCGACCACATACAGCGCAAAGCGGCGCGAGCGGATGCCCATGCCCGAGGCACTGGCATCCAGTTCCAGGCAGAGTGCGCGGGTCAGTTCGGCGTTGCCATCGGACAGCATCAGCAGGCCGTCGGGCACGCTCTGGTCGGCAGCCCAGGCCTTCATCACGAACGGGTCGTTGACGGCCATGCAGTAGACGTCGATGCCGCGCTGGCGGAATGCCTGGAACTTCTCGACGTAGCCGGGCAGGTGGCGCGCCGAGCAGGTCGGGGTGAACGCACCGGGCACCGCGAACAGCACCACCTTGCGTGCGTCGAACAGCGAGTGCGTATCGAGCGTTTCGATGCCCTCGCGGATGCGCTTGAGGGTCACTTCCGGAACGCGGTCGCCGACATGGATGGTCATGGGGAACTCCTTGCTGGGGCAGGCTAGTGGGCCGGATGGGACAGGGGCGTCAAGACATTGGAAACCCGGTGTGCAGGCCCCATCTTCAGGCTTTGTGGCAGGGGCTTCCAGCCACAGCGTGGCGCATGGGGATGGCAGCCGCATTGCGCAGGATCAGTCGGCCTCACCGGGGCCGCACGAGGGGCGGCGTAGCATCGCCGGCGCGTAGAATGAACCCGGGGCGGCGCCACCGGCGCGGCCGAAGCAGATCGAGGTAGCTGGATGGAATTCAAGGATTACTACGCCACCCTGGGGGTGGAACCGAGCGCGGGCGAGGCGGAGATCAAGACCGCCTACCGCCGGCTGGCACGCAAGTACCACCCGGACGTCAGCAAGGAGGCCGGGGCCGAAGACAAGTTCAAGGCGGTCAACGAGGCCTACGAGGCGCTGCGCGACCCCGAAAAGCGGGCGGCGTATGACCAGCTGCGCGCACAGGGCTATCGCCCGGGCGAGGAGTTCAACGTACCGCCGAACTACGGCGGTGCCGGCGGCTTCAATTTCGAGGAAGTATTCGGCGGTGGCGGCCCCAATGGCGGCTTCAGCGACTTCTTCGAGAGCCTGTTCGCGCGTCAGCGCGGTGGCGGAGCCGGTCCGGGGCCGGGCTTCAGCAGCCAGGGCCACGCGCCCAACCGCGACACCCGCGCCAAGCTGTCGGTTCCGCTGGAAGCGGCCTATAGCGGCGACAGCCTGCGCATCACCGTCAACGGCAAGCAGCTGGACGTGCGCGTGCCCAAGGGCATCCGCCCAGGCCAGGTGATCCGGCTGGCCGGGCAGGGCAACCATGGCGGCAACCTGCTGCTGGAAGTGGAATATGCCGCCCACCCACAGTTCGAGGTCGATGGCCGCAACATCCTCTATACGCTGCCGGTGACCCCGTGGCAGGCCGCGCTGGGTACCAGCATCAGCGTGCCGACCCTGGGTGGAGCGGTGGAATTGAAGATTCCGGCCGATTCCGATGCCGGCCGCAAGCTGCGCCTGCGCGGCCGCGGGCTGCCGGGCAGCCCGGATGGCGACCAGATTGTTGAAATCGAGATCGTGGCCCCGGCCGCGACCGACGAGGCGCAGAAGAAGGCCTACCGCAATCTGGCCAAGGCGTTCGGCGAGACCATTTGAAGGTAGTGCCGGCCGCTGGCCGGCAACTTCATTGCCCGGGACGGTGATGCGTGGTTGCCGGCCAGCGGCCGGCACTACCGCGCGTGTCTCAGCCCTGCCCGGCGAACACCCGTTCCAGCACCTCGGACAGTTCGTCTTCCGAGAACGGCTTGGTGATGTAGGCCTTGGCGCCCTGGCGCATGCCCCACATGCGGTCGGTGTCCTGGTCCTTGGTGGTCACCAGGATCACCGGGATGTGCCGGGTCGCCTCGTCGCGGGCGAGGGTGCGGGTGGCCTGGAAGCCATTGAGGTTGGGCATCACCACGTCCATCAGGACCAGGTCGGGCAGCTCGGCCTTGGCGGTTTCGACCCCGGCGGCGCCATCGGTGGCGGTCAGGATCTGGTGCCCGAGCTTCTCGACGATGCGCTGTATCCCCAACAGCTGCGACGGTGAGTCGTCGACGATCAGAATGCGTGCCATGTTGTTCCCCATGTAATGCCCGCAGTGTAGTGCGGGCCCATTACTGGCGGGAGGGGCGCATCTGCCGTCCGTCGCCTGCCTGCGACGTTCAGTCGATCCGCACCACGGTGCGGCCCAGCGAACCGCCCGCCAGCATCCGTTCGAATACGGCAGGAAGGCCATCGAGGCCGACTTCGGCGGTGCAGATGCGGTCCAGCTGCTGCGGCTTCCAGTCACTGCCCAGCCGCGACCACACTTCTTCGCGCAGCCCGCGCGGTGCATTGGCCGAGGACACGCCCAGCAGTGACACGCCGCGCAGGATGAACGGCATCACCGTCATATCCAGCGTCGGACTGGCGGCCAGACCGGCACTGACCACGCTGCCGTAGGGCACCGTCTGTGCCAGCAGGCTGGCAAGCATGTCGCCTCCGGCATTGTCGAGGCCCCCGCCGAAGCGGGCCGACTGCAGCGGGCCGGTGTCGGACAGTGCCTCGCGCGGTAGTACTTCAGTGGCGCCGATACCATGCAGGAACTCGGCCTGGTCCGGTTTGCCGCTGACTGCGTGCACGGTGTAGCCGGCACGACTGAAGATCGACAGCGCCAGCGCGCCGACACCGCCGCTGGCGCCGGTGACCGCCAACGGGCCGAGTTCCGGCACCTGCCGGTTGTCCTGCATGCGCAGCAGCGCCAGCGCCGCCGTGAAGCCGGCGGTGCCCAGCACCATCGCCTCACGCGGGGTCAGCCCGGCCGGCTGGGCGATCACCGCACGCGACTCCAGCCGCACATACTGGCTGTAGCCGCCATCGCGGGTCTCGCTGAGGCCGCAGCCGGTGGCCAGCACCGCATCGCCTTCACGCCAGTCCGGGTCGGTGGATGCCACCACGGTGCCGGCCACATCGATTCCGCCGACCAGCGGGAAGCGGCGCAGGATCATGCCCTTGCCGGTGCCCGCCAGCGCGTCCTTGTAGTTGACCGAAGACCAGTGGGCGCGGATCAGTACCTGGCCGGGGTTGAGGTCGTCGACATTGAGCTGGGCCAGGCCGCTGCGGTAGCCGGCGTCGTCGTTTTCGATGCGGAAGGCGGTGAACGGGGTGGTGGGGGCCATCGGCGTTGCCTGACTTCGAGGAAAACGCCACCTTACCCCGTTGCCCCCCTTTCGATCCTGCCGATCCGCCCCATCTTGTATGATCGGTGATGGTTTCACGGCTGGTGGTGCGGGAAGGGCCCGCGCCGCAGCCCAAATCTTGATGGAGCGTGCATGGCCTGGAATACACCCGGCGGCAACAAGGGCGGACAAGGCCCCGAGGACAATCGACGCGGGCCGTTCGGGTCGCGCGGCGGTGGCAATGGTGGTGGCTGGGGCGGACTGCCCGGGCCGCTGAAGGACCTGTTCGACGGCGGCATCATGCGTTGGGTGGTGGCGGCTGTCGTGTTGCTGGTGCTGTTCTCCAGCTTCCAGCTGATCGGCGAACAGCAGCGTGGCGTGGTGCTGCGCTTCGGCCAGTTCTCGCGCATCCTGCAGCCCGGCCCGAACTTCAAGCTGCCGTGGCCGATCGAATCGGTCACCAAGGTCAATGCCACCGAGATCAAGACCTTCTCGATCCAGGTGCCGGTGCTGACCCGCGACGAGAACATCGTCAACGTCTCGCTGAACGTCCAGTACCGCATCGACGACCCGCAGCAGTACCTGTTCGGCACGGTCGATGCCAACCAGGTGCTGGAGCAGTCGGCGCAGAGCGCGGTGCGCGAGGAAGTCGGCCGTGCCGACCTCAACGCGGTGCTGAACAACCGTGGCCCGCTGGCCGTGGCCGCCGAGGAGCGCCTGCAGGCACTGCTGAAGGCGTTCAAGACCGGCCTGACCGTGACCGGCCTGACCCTGCAGGACGCCCGTCCGCCGGAAGAAGTGAAGCCGGCCTTCGACGAGGTCAACGGTGCCCAGCAGGTCAAGGAACGCCTGATCAACGAAGCCCAGGCCTACGCCGCCAAGGTCGTGCCGGAAGCCCGAGGCCAGGCCTCGCGCGCCCGTACCACCGCCGAAGGCTACAAGCAGGCCGTGGTCTCCAAGGCCGAGGGTGACGCGCAGCGCTTCAGCCTGTTGCAGGCCCAGTACAAGGACGCCCCGGAAGTGACCCGCAAGCGCCTGTGGCTGGAGACCGTGCAGCAGGTGCTGAGCGAGAACCGCAAGGTGATCGGTGGCGATGGCCGCCAGCTGATCTACGTGCCGATGACCGGCGATACCCGTCCCACCACCTCGGCGCCGCCGGGAGTGACCAATCCTGAGGTGGTGATGCCGTCGCTGCCGGGTGCAGCGGCGGAAGCTTCCCGTGATCCGGGCCGGCCGGTGGGCCGCCCGACCGGGCGACCGAGCGGCCGTGAGGAGGGCAGCCGATGAAGAGTCCTATCTGGATCGCCGTGATCGTGGCGGTGGTGCTGGGCCTGCTTGGCTCGGTGTACGTGGTCCGCGAGGACCAGACCGCCATGGTGCTGAACCTGGGCAAGGTGGTGCGTTCGGACATCAAGCCGGGCCTGCACTTCAAGGTGCCGGTGGTGGAAACGGTGAAGGTCTTCGACCGCCGCTTCCAGGTGCTCGACACCGCCCCGGCGCGTTACTTCACCGCCGAGCAGAAGGACGTCAGCGTCGACTTCTTCGCCATCGGCTACATCTCCAACGTGGGTGACTACTTCCGTGCCACCGGCGGCGATCCGCGTATCGCCAATGCCCGCCTGGCGCCGATCATCACCGACTCGCTGCGCAACCAGATCAACTCGCGCACCCTGCAGCAGCTGGTGTCCGGCGACCGCAGCGAGCTGATCGCCGAGCAGCTGAAGGGGATCAACGAAGCGGTGGCCGGCCTCGGCATGCAGATGATCGACCTGCGCATCAAGCAGGTGGACCTGCCGACCGACAGTCAGGTGATCAATGACGTGTACGAGCGCATGCGTGCGCAGCGCAAGCAGGAAGCGGCCAAGCTGCGTGCGGAGGGCGAGGAGCAGTCGCTGACCATCCGCGCCCAGGCTGACCGTGACAGCACCGTGCTGATCGCCGAAGCCGAGCGTGATGCACAGCGCCTGCGCGGTGAAGGCGATGCCGATGCGGCGCGCATCTACGGCAAGGCCGGCTCGGCCGACCCGTCGTTCTATGCGTTCTACCGCAGCCTGGAGGCCTACCGTGGCTCCATGAGCGACGGCAACGGCGTGATCGTGCTCGACAAGAACGACCCGTTCCTGCAGTACCTGAAGAACGACCGCTGAGGTCGCAGGGCAGTACCCCACGGGGCCCGGCCAGATGCCGGGCCCCGTGCTTTTTCCGGAGTCCCCCATGCAAGATCTGTTCGCCGCCGTCTGCCTGGTGGCGGTGCTGGAAGGCCTGTTCCTGTTCGTCGCCCCGTTCGCCTGGAAGCGCATGGCCGAGCGCCTGCTGGACCTGCCCAGCCCGGCCCTGCGCAGCTTCGGCGGGCTGGTGCTGCTGGCCGGCCTGAGCCTGCTGTGGTGGGCCCGGCATTGAAAGGGTCGTGCCTGACCGGCCGGTACATGCGTGGCGCGGCTCTGGTAGATGCCAACCTTGGTTGGCATTGCCGGCCAGCGGCCGGCACGACCGGGCGGGGCGCCTGACCGGCCGGTGAAGCCGTCCGTCGGAAAGGTGGCACCCGACCCCGGAAACCCGGATAATGCACAAAAGCCGGACGGGCCTCCCCGTTCGGCTTTTTCCGTGTCTGGGCCTTCCATCGCCGGCTGCTCCCCGTTTGGAGCCGCCTTCCAGGTGCTGGCCAGCCCCGCCACGGTTCAACCGTCCGCGGCCCCGATGGCCGCAACAAATCGAGGAGCCCGTCATGGGTCAGTCTGTCGTAGTGTTGGGTGCCCAGTGGGGCGATGAAGGCAAGGGCAAGATCGTCGATCTGCTCACTGAGGAAATCGGCGCCGTCGTGCGCTTCCAGGGCGGCCACAATGCCGGCCACACCCTGGTCATCAACGGCAAGAAGACCGTCCTGCACCTGATTCCGTCGGGCATCCTGCGTGACGACGCGCTGTGCCTGATCGGCAACGGCGTGGTGATCTCGCCGGCCGCGCTGCAGAAGGAAATCGCCGAGCTGGAAGCCTCCGGCGTGGAAGTGCGTTCGCGCCTGAAGATCTCCCCGGCCGCGCCGCTGATCATGCCGTACCACATCGCCCTGGACCAGGCGCGCGAGCGCGCTGCCGGCGGCAAGGCGATCGGCACCACCGGCCGTGGCATCGGCCCGGCCTACGAAGACAAGGTGGCGCGTCGCGGTATCCGCATCGCCGACCTGCATTACCCGAAGCAGCTGGAAGAACTCCTGCGCACTGCGCTGGATTACCACAACTTCGTGCTGACCAAGTATCTGAACACTGACGCGGTCGATTTCCAGAAGACCTTCGACGAAGCGCTGGCCTTCGGCGAATACGTGCAGCCGATGAAGTCCGACGTGGCCGGCATCCTGCACGACCTGCGCAAGCAGGGTAAGCGCGTGCTGTTCGAAGGCGCGCAGGGTGCGCTGCTGGACATCGACCACGGCACCTACCCGTACGTCACCAGCTCCAACACCACTGTTGGTGGTGCGCTGGCCGGTTCCGGCGTCGGCGCCGATTCGATCGACTACGTGCTGGGCATCGCCAAGGCCTACGCCACGCGCGTCGGCGGCGGCCCGTTCCCGACCGAGCTGGACGACGAAGTCGGCCAGGGCATCCGTGACCGCGGTGCCGAGTACGGTGCCTCGACCGGCCGTCCGCGTCGTTGCGGCTGGATGGACATTGTCGCGCTGAAGCGTGCCGTGGCCATCAACGGCATCAGCGGCCTGTGCATCACCAAGCTGGACGTGCTGGATGGCATGGAAAAGCTGAAGGTCTGCATTGCGTACGAATACAACGGCAAGCGCACCGAATACGCGCCGCTGGACGCGCAGGGCTGGGAAGACTGCACCCCGGTGTACCTGGAGTTCCCGGGCTGGAGCGAGAACACCCACGGCATCACCAACTGGGACGAGCTGCCGCCGGCCGCACGTGCCTACCTGCGTTCGCTGGAAGAGCTGGCCGGTTGCCCGATCAGCATCGTCTCCACCGGCCCGGACCGCGACCACACCATGGTCCTGCAGGATCCGTTCGCCTGAGGTAGCGCCGGGCGCTGCCCGGCGTAGGTGACAGGAAGAGCCCCGCGAAAGCGGGGCTTTTTCGTTACTGTGTCGGCACGGCCAGCAGGGAAGTGACGTGATGACCCGGATGTCAGCGTGAAGGGCGTAACGGTGGTGCGGATCACCCTGTGGGTGCTGTGGAGCCTTTGGGCGCTTGCCTGCGCGGTGCTGGTGCTGGGCGCGATCGCCAACTACATGGCCTCACGCACGCAGGTGCTGCCTCTGGTGCTGAGCCCGGGTGCGACGGCCGAGGTCACGGTCTACCGCTTCATTGATGACCAATTGCGGCTGCGCCTGCGTTACGCGGATGACGGTACTGCCACGGCGATCGACCCTGAGGTGCGCCTGCGCGCGGAAACCCCGACAGATCAAACTGACTTCCGCGCCGAAACGCGTTCGGGCGTGCCGGGCTCCGGCATTACCCGCGCGCTGGAATCGGTTGAGCCTGGTGGATTTGCCGCCTCGTACTTCGGCTATGGCCGGGGGGATGCGCTGCCGCGCGGGCGTTCGTGGCTGCGGGTGACCGTTCTGGAGGTCGAGCCCGCGCTGGCGGGGCGCGTGGCCTCGGTGGAACTGCTGCCACCGATGGACGTGCTGAAGCTGACTGACCTGGACTACGTGTGGCTGTGGCCGTTCTTCTTCTGGAAGGTGGCGGCGTTGTTCCTGCTGATTCCGGGCGCTGCGCTGGCGGTGTTCACCTTCCCCCCGCGGCGCTGGCAGCGCCGGGTGCCGTGACCGCCGTGCCATCACCTCTCTGAACCGTACCCGGCCGGATGGCATGGTCGCCATCAAGCCACGCCCGGCAGCGGCCGATAGGGGCGCATCCCCCCGTTTTGGATGTACCGATGAACTACTTGAGGAATGTCAGGGTTGCCTGGCGTCTTGGGCTGGGCTTTGGCCTGTTGCTGCTGCTGGTCGCCGCCGTGGTGGCCACCGGCGCCACCGCCAGTGTCGTGCAGAAGCGCGCGATGCAGCAGGTGGTCGACGTCAGCGTGGCCAAGGTGCGCCTGCTGTCGCAGATGCTCGATGCCAACAACCAGATGATGGTGGTGCGCCGCGAGATGCTGATCCGCCAGGGCGAAGACCGCGGCCACGACGAGCAGCGCATCGCCGATCTGGTGAAGCGCTACGAGGCCAGCTGGACCGCCTACCAGGCGCTGCCCAGCGACGCCGACGGCAAGGCCATTGCCGAAACCATCGCGGCCAAGCGTGCCATTGCGCGCCCGCTCAACAAGCAGACCAGCGAACTGATGGAGCAGGGCGACTACCCGGGCGCCGTGGCGCTGACCCTGGGGCCGGTGCAGGAAGCGGCCAATGGCTGGAACAAGGCGCTGTCCGATGGCGTGGACTTCGAAGAGAAGGAAAGCCGTGATGCCGCCGCCGAGGCGATTCGTCTGGGTGAGCGCAGTCTGCTGCAGCTGCTGGTGCTGGGCGGTGTCGCGCTGCTGGTGGGCATCGGTGCCTCGGTGATGATCGGCCGCAGCCTGACCGGCCCGCTGGCCCGCGCCGTGAACCTGGCCGAACGCCTGTCCAAGGGACAGTTGGACCAGGAGTTTCGTCTTGGTGGCCGCGATGAACTGACCCAGCTGGGCGAAGCCATGGCCAGTGTGCGGCAGAGTGTGCAGGCGGCGATCGGCGCACAGCTGCAGATGGCAGAGCAGCATGAGGCCGGCGCGATCCGCTATCGCATGGACGTCACGGCGTTCCCCGGTGACTTCGGCCGCATGGTGCAGGCCACCAACAGCCTGGTCGAATCGCACGTGCAGGTGGAGCTGCTGATGGCCGAGGTGATGCAGCGCTACGCCATCGGCGACCTCAGCCGTGACCTGCCGGATTACCCGGGCGAGAAGGGCACGCTGACCCGCACCCTGGCGGCAGTGAAGCAGAGCCTGATGGCAATCAACGCGCAGATCGATGAACTGGCCCGCGCCGCGCGCGCCGGTGATTTCAGCATGCGTGGCGACGCCGCTGCATTCCAGTTCCAGTTCAAGGCGATGGTCGAGCACCTCAACGGCATGATGGCCAGTTCACAGGCCAGCATCGCCGATGTCTCCGACGTGCTGCGCGCGATCTCGCACGGCGACCTGACCGCACGCATGGACGGCGAGTACGACGGCGTGTTCGCCCGTATGCGCGACGACGCCAACACCACCACCGCACAGCTGACCGGCATCGTGCGAGGCATCCAGGTGGCTGCCGACAGCATCAACAACGCGGCGCAGGAACTGGCCGCCGGCAACAACGACCTGTCGCGCCGTACCGAGCAGCAGGCAGCCAATCTGGAAGAAGCGGCCGCATCGATGGAGGAACTGACCTCCACCGTGCGCCAGAACGCCGAGCTGGCGCGTCAGGCCGACAGTGAAGCGCATGCCGCCGGTGCCGCTGTACGCGAGACCGAACAGGCGATGGCACAGATGGCGTCGGTCATGGGTGAGATCGACCAGTCCTCGGCACGCATCTCGGAAATCTCCACGGTGATCGACGGCATCGCGTTCCAGACCAACATCCTGGCGCTGAATGCTGCAGTGGAAGCGGCGCGTGCAGGTGAGCAGGGCCGTGGTTTCGCCGTGGTCGCCAGCGAAGTGCGCACGCTCGCACAGCGTGCCGGTGTCGCCGCCAAGGAGATCAAGGAACTGATCGAAGACGCCGCTGCGAAGGTGAAAAGTGGCCTGGCAGTGACCGTTGAATCGGAGGCGGCGATCGCGCGCGTGGCGCAGGCAAGTTCGCGCACGACCCAGCTGATGAGCGACATCGCTGCGGCGAGCAAGGAGCAGGCCGCCGGTATCGAGCAGGTCAACCAGGTGGTGGTGCAGATGGACCAGGTGACCCAGCAGAACGCTGCGCTGGTGGAAGAAGCCACCGCGGCCAGTCGCGCGCTGGAAGAACAGGCGCATGCACTGACCACGTCGGTGTCGGTGTTCAAGGTGGAAGGCGAAGCTGCTTCAGTTGTGCCGCGTCGCGCAGCCTGAGCAGGCTGCTGAACCCGTGACAGGAATACGGCCGCCCTGGGCAGCCGTATTCCCGTTGCCTGCCCAGAGAGGCGGACACACCGCCATCATTGTTCAAAGACACATGCCGAGCCTGGCCCCCACGGCATACAGCACGATCAGGGTAGGGGGCGTCACCAGCAGGTAGACGGTCGTCCAGGTCTTTCCGGCCAGCTGAGCCAGCGTGGCTTGCGCATGCCGCCTTCTCCGTTCCGTCGGGACCACCAGCGTAGCGCCACGTGTGCCGCCGTGCACTTCCTTGGGCCGAGCCAATGAGTGAAGCTGCAGGCAGGGAACCGCGCGAAGAAACCTGAAGGGTGATCAACGTGATGAATGCCGTGATGCTGCCGGTCGTGATGCTGCCAGGTCTGGATGGCACCGGCCTGCTGTCGGCGCACTTCGTAGAGGCGATGCAGGCGCGGGGCATCCAGATGCAGGTGCTGCCGATGCCCGCGCGGGGACCACAGGACTACACGACGTTGGCGTCGATCCTGCGCCCGCAGCTTCCGGCATCTCCTTTTGTGCTGCTGGCCGAATCGTTCGCCGGTCCCCTGGCCGTTGAGCTGGCGGCGGCGCCACCGCCGGGCCTGCGAGGGTTGGTACTGAGTACGACCTTCGCACGGAGGCCGGTGCCGCTGCCTGCGGCGAGCGCACGGATACTGGCTCCGGCGTGGCCGTTGCCGCCACTGGCGTTGATGGCCCGGTTGCTGCTGGGGCAATGGCGGACGCGTGCGAACCTGCGCGAGCTGAGCCTGGCAATCACGCAGGTGCCAGCGGCAACCCTGCGCCAGCGTGCTGCGGCGACGCTGCAGGTGGATGTTCGTGCACTGCTGCCGGAACTCGTGTTGCCGACGCTGTGCCTGCATGCCCAGCAGGACCGCCTGCTATGGCCGCCCAGCGTGGCCGAGCTGCAGGTCCTGTTGCCCGATGCCCGCCATGTGTCGTTGCAGGGGCCACATCTGCTGCTGCAGGCGCGCGCTGATGCAGCTGCAGCCGAAATTGCCGCGTGGATGAGGACGCTGTCGCCCTGATCGAAGGGCTCAGCCGCGCGCGCGGGTACGTGCTGCTTTCTTCGCCGCCACCTTGCGCACGGTCTTCTTCGCCGCACGGGTCTTCGCCGCCTTCTTTGCGGCAGCGCTGCGTGAAGTGGTGGTGCTGGCCTTCTTGGCCACCGCCTTCTTTGCTGCTTTCTTCTTGGCCGCCTTGCGGGCCGGCGCCTTCTTCGCCGTTGCCTTCTTCGCCACCTTGCGCCCACTGCCACTGCGCTTGCCACCGCCATCCTGCTTGTTCACAGTGGCCCAGGCGATGCGCTCTGCGGTGCTTTCGCTGGCACCGCGCTCGCGCTCGCTCTCTTCGATGTGCTCGGCCTGGCGCTTCTGCTTTTCGGTATAGGCGGACTTGTCACCGCGGGGCATGGCCGGTTCTCCGGTGGGGGCTGGCCCCCACGGTGGGCCTGGCGGCGTTAAGCGCAAGTCCCGCAAGGGTGATCGCACCGGCAAGGGGCCTCGGCTATGCTTGTGGCATGCGAGTCGAGCCCGCCGACATCGAAGCCCTGTTCGACGCCATCCCGGATGTGCTGTTCTTCATCAAGGACCTTCAGGGGCGTTACACCCACGTCAACCAGACCATGCTGCGGCGGCTGGGCCTGCGCGCGCGCAAGGACGTGATCGGGCGTACCGCGGCTGAAATCTACCCGACCGGCCTCAGTGCGGACTACGTCGACCAGGACGCCCGCGTGCTGTCCGGCGAGGTGATCGAGAACCTGATGGAGCTGCACCTGTTCGCCAACCGCGAACCGGGCTGGTGCCTGACCTGCAAGCGCCCGCTGGTGGTCGATGGGACCATCGAGGGCCTGATCGGCATATCCCGCGACCTTGGCCAGAAGGACAGCCTGGGCACCCAGTACGAGCAGCTGCGGCTGGCGCTGGCCCACCTCAATGCGCACTACGCCGAGAACGTGCGCATGCAGACCCTGCTCGACATCACCGGCTTCTCGCTGTCCAAGCTGGAGCGCAGTTTCCGCAAGGTGTTCCAGATGACCCCGCAGCAGGTGCTGACCCGGCTGCGGATCCAGATGGCCATGCACCTGCTGCACGGCGACGACAGCATCGCCTGCATCGGCCAGGCCTGCGGTTTCAGCGACCAGAGCGCCTTTACCCGCAAGTTCAAGGCTGAAACCGGTTTCTCGCCGCGCGCCTACCGCGCCCGTATTGGTGGCAACGTCGGCGAGCCGGCGCTGGCCTGAGCGGCCTGCTGCGCTGTGCCTATCCCCATGGGCACGGGACAGGGTAAGGTGTCGCCCCTGTAGCCCGCCGCCAGCCCCGCCGATGCCCAACTCGATTCCGACCGCTTCGCCGTCCCGCCTCGGACATTCGCTCAAGCCCCGCCAGCTGATCATGATGGGCTTGGGCAGCGCCATCGGCGCCGGCCTCTTCCTCGGCTCGGGCGTGGGTGTGCAGGCGGCCGGTCCGGCGGTTCTGGTGTCGTATCTGGTCGCTGGTGCGCTGGTGATCATCGTGATGAACGCGCTGGGTGAGATGGCGGCGGCCAAGCCCACCAGCGGCGCGTTCTCGGTGTATGCAGCCGACGCCATGGGCGCTACCGCCGGTGCCACCGTGGGCTGGCTGTGGTGGGTGCAGCTGGTGATCGTGATCGCCGCCGAAGCAGTGGGTGCAGCCGGGCTGCTGGCCACGGTCTGGCCGGCGATACCGGTACCGATGGCGGCGTTGGCCTTCATGCTGTTCTTCACCGCGATCAACCTGCTCGGAGTGAAGAACTTCGGGGAGTTCGAATTCTGGTTCGCCATCCTCAAGGTGGCGGCGATCCTGGCCTTCATCGCCATCGGTGTGGCGCTGCTGATGGGCTGGCTGCCGCAGGTGACCTCGCCGGGCCTGAGCAACTTCACCGAGCATGGCGGCTTCGCGCCGAAGGGGCTGGCCGGGATCGGCGCGGCACTGCTGGTTGTCGTTTTTGCCTTTGGCGGTACCGAGATCGTGGCCGTGGCGGCGGCCGAAACCGAAGATCCCGAGCGCAGCATCGCCCGTGCCATCCGCACCGTGGCCTGGCGCATCCTGGTGTTCTACATCGGCTCGCTGAGCGTGATCATCGCCGTGGTGCCATGGACCAGCGAGGCACTGAAGTCGCCGTTCGCCGCCGTGCTGGACATCGCCCGCATCCCGGGCGCCGGTACCGCCATCACCCTGATTGCCGTGATCGCGCTGCTGTCGGCGCTCAATGCCAACCTCTACGGTGCCTCGCGCATGATGTATTCGCTGGCGCAGCGTCGTGAGGCGCCGGCCGTGTTGGGCTGGACCGATCCGCGCCAGGTGCCGGTGATCGCTGTGCTGGCCAGCGTGCTGTTCGGTTTCGCCGCCACGGTGATGGAGCTGCTGTTCCCGGACAGGGTGCTGCCGGTGCTGCTGAACATCGTCGGTTCCACCTGCCTGCTGGTGTGGACGCTGTCGCTGGTCTCGCAGCTGGTACTGCGTCGCCGCGCGGATCGCCTGGGTACCCGGCTGCCGTTCCGCATGGCCGGCTTCCCGTGGTTGACCTGCTGCGCGCTGGCGATTCTGGCACTGATCTTCGGCCTGCTGCTGAGCGAGTCGCACACCCGGCTGCAGTTCCTGTCGATGGTGGCACTGACCGCCACGATCGCCGCCAGCAGCGCCATCGCGCGGCGCATGCGCGAGGCGTGACTGAAGCTGCCGGCCAGCGGCCGGCACTACCACGGGGGCTGCACATCTGCCGTGCCATCCTGATCGCGTGGGCCGTCACCGGCCCGTCGACCAGGAGCACCGCATGCTGCGCAGCCGTCCCTTCCTGATGTTCACCGGCCAGGCCGAGGCCGCGTTGGCCCTGTACGCCGAAGCCTTTGCCGATTTCCGCCTGCTGGCCCTGCAACGCCACCCCGAGGGGGCCGGCGCCGGTGTGCCTGGGCAGGTCCGCCAGGCGATCTTCCTGCTCGGTGGCACCCACTACCTGTGCTTCGACAGCCTGGACGTGCACGAATTCACCTTCACCCCGTCGATCTCGTTGTTCGTCGAGTGTTCCGGTGCCGAGCAGTTCGAACGTGCCGCACGCGTGCTGGGTGAGGGCGGCCACTGGCTGATGCCGGTGGGCGACTATGACTTCAGCAACCGCTATGGCTGGGTGCAGGACCGCTTCGGGGTGTCGTGGCAGCTGAGCCAGGGGCAGATGCCGGACCCGTGATCGGATGTTTGTGGGTGTGGGCCCTGGTCCATACGCCCTTATGAAAACGGCCCGCTTGCGCGGGCCGTTTTCTTTACCGATGCAGCGAGGAATCACGCCTCGACTTCATCATCCTTGTAGGCATCGACCGGGATGCAGGCGCACATCACGTTCTTGTCGCCGTACACGTTGTCGACACGGGCCACCGGCGGCCAGTACTTGCTCTGCTTCAGGCTGGCCAGCGGGAAGGCGGCAAGTTCGCGCGGGTAGGCGTGGGTCCACTCGCTCGCGGTTACTGCGGTGGCAGTGTGCGGTGCGTTCTTCAGCGGGTTGTCCTCGCGGTCCAGGCGGCCGTCTTCGATCGCGGTGATTTCCTCGCGGATCTGGATCATCGCGTTGATGAAGCGATCCAGCTCGTGCAGCGACTCGCTCTCGGTCGGTTCGACCATCAGCGTGCCGGCCACCGGGAAGCTCAGGGTCGGGGCGTGGAAGCCGAAGTCGATCAGGCGCTTGGCCACGTCCTCGGCACCGATGCCGCTGGTCTTCTCCAGCGGGCGCACGTCCAGGATGCACTCATGCGCCACCAGGCCGTTGCGGCCGGTGTACAGGGTCTTGAAGTGCGGGGCCAGGCGCTTGGCGATGTAGTTGGCATTGAGCTGCGCGACCTGGGTGGCCTTGCGCAGGCCTTCGGTGCCCATCATCGCGATGTACATCCAGCTGATCGGCAGGATCGAGGCGCTGCCGAAGCTGGCTGCGCTGACCATGCCGACCGGGCCGTGGTCACCCAGCTTGCCCGGCAGGAACGGGGCCAGGTGCTCCTTGACCGCGCACGGGCCGACGCCCGGGCCGCCACCGCCGTGCGGGATGCAGAAGGTCTTGTGCAGGTTCAGGTGCGAAACATCCGAACCCCACTTGCCCGGCTTGGCCACGCCGACCAGGGCGTTCATGTTGGCACCGTCGGTGTACACCTGGCCGCCGTGCTTGTGGATGATCTCGCAGATCTCCACCACCTCTTCCTCGAACACGCCGTGCGTGGACGGGTAGGTCATCATGATCGCGGCCAGGCGGTCGCTGTACTTTTCGGCATTGAGGCGGATGTCCTCGACATCGACGTTGCCGTTGGCATCGGTCTTGGTGACCACCACCTTCATGCCGCACATCTGTGCCGAGGCCGGGTTGGTGCCGTGCGCCGAGTCCGGAATCAGGCAGATGTCGCGATGTTCCTCACCGCGCGAGCGGTGGAAGGCGCGGATCGCCAGCAGGCCGGCGTACTCGCCCTGCGCGCCGGAGTTCGGCTGCAGGCTGACCGCATCGTAGCCGGTGCACTCGACCAGCATCGCTTCCAGCGTATCGATCAGTTCCTTGTAGCCCAGCGCCTGGTCGGCCGGCACCAGCGGGTGGATCTGCGAGAACTCCGGCCAGGTCACCGGGATCATCTCGGCGGTGGCGTTGAGCTTCATGGTGCACGAGCCCAGTGGGATCATCGTGCGGTCCATCGCCAGGTCCTTGTCGGCCAGCGAACGCAGGTAGCGCAGCAGTTCGTGCTCGCTGTGGTGGGTGTTGAACACCGGGTGGGTCAGGAATGCGGACTGGCGCAGCAGGCCCGCCGGCAGGGCATCGGCGGTGCTGGCATCCAGCGCGTCGACATCCAGTGCGGCACCGAATACGGCAGCCACGGCAACGATGTCGGCGCGGGTGGTGGTCTCGTCCAGGCTGATGCCGACCGAGTCGCTGTCGATCGCGCGCAGGTTGTAGCCGGCGGCGCGGGCCTTGGCGTGGATCTCATCGGCGTGCACGCCAGTGACATGCAGGGTGTCGAAGAAGTCGCCACCAACCTGCACGCCGGCCTTGCGCAGCGCCGCAGCCAGGATCGAGGCCAGGCGATGGGTGCGGCGGGCGATGCGGGTCAGGCCTTCCGGGCCGTGGTAGACGGCATACATCGACGCCATCACCGCCAGCAGCACCTGTGCGGTACAGATGTTGGAGGTGGCCTTCTCGCGGCGGATGTGCTGCTCGCGGGTCTGCAGGGTCAGGCGGTAGGCCGGGTTGCCCTGGGCATCGACCGAGACGCCGATCAGGCGGCCCGGCATCGAGCGCTTGTAGGCGTCGCGGCAGGCCATGAAGGCCGCGTGCGGGCCACCGAAGCCGAACGGCACGCCGAAACGCTGGCTGTTGCCGACCACGATGTCCGCACCCCATTCGCCCGGGGCGGCCAGCAGGGTCAGCGCCAGCAGGTCGGTGGCCACGGCCACCAGGCCGCCGCGTGCGTGCACGGCATCGACCAGCGCCTTGTAGTCGCCGACCTGGCCGAAGGTGTCCGGGTACTGCAGCAGCAGGCCGAAGGCTTCCGCTTCCAGCGCTTCGGCCGGGGTGCCGACGCGCAGCACGATGCCCATGGGCTCGGCGCGGGTGCGCAGCAGCTCCAGGGTCTGCGGGTGCACGGCGTCGTGCACGAAGAAGGTGTCCGACTTCGACTTGGCCGAACGCTTGGCCAGGGTCATCGCTTCAGCGGCGGCGGTGGCTTCGTCCAGCAGCGAGGCGTTGGCGATTTCCATGCCGGTGAGGTCGGCGCACAGGGTCTGGAAGTTGATCAGCGCTTCCATGCGGCCCTGCGAGATTTCCGCCTGGTACGGGGTGTAGGCGGTGTACCAGGCCGGGTTTTCCAGGATGTTGCGCAGGATCACGTTCGGCGTGTGGGTACCGTAGTAGCCCTGGCCGATGAAGCTGCGCAGCACGGTGTTCTTGTCGGCGATCGCACGGATCTTCGCCAGTGCCTGCACTTCGGTCATCGACTCCGGCAGCGCCAGCGGCGCCGGCGACTTGATCTTGGCCGGCACGATGGCATCGGTCATCGCATCCAGCGACGCGTGGCCGACGACGTCGAGCATCTGCGCGATCTCGGCATCGTTGGGACCGATGTGGCGCTCGACGAACGCGGAATGATGCTCGAGCTCACGCAGGGAAGGGGTGTTCTGGGACATGGCGAAGGATCCGTCAGGAAAGGGCACACGCACGGGCACAAGCCGCCGGTCGGCGGTCTGCGGGGCGCCCCTCTGTCCTTTTGCCTGAGAGTTTGGAAGCGCGGCGAACCGCAGCTTCGTGCCCCTTCGGCGCCGGATCGAACCGGTCTCTCCAGAGTTGTGTTACGGGTGGTATCGGGCCTGAGCGATTACGGGCGTTGCGCCTTCGGCAGCGGTGTTCCGCTTCTCCCACCGTGTTGCCCGCCGATTATAGCCCGTTGCGGGCGCGCCGGCCGCCTTCGGACCTGGCCGCCGCGCCTGAATGGCCGATGGCCCGTCCGTGCGTTTTGTGCACTGCTGCATGGCATCAGGCGCAATCCCCACCTATGATGGGCGGATACCCGAATTCATCTGGCGCCGTCCCTGCTGCAGGGGGACCGGCGCCCGCCGTGCGTGCCGCGCATGGCCCTCCCGGACGCCTTTCCCATGACCGCCGCTGTTGCTCCCTCCACCCGCCGCATGGCCCTGCTGCTCGCCGGCCTGGCCATGTTCGGTCCGTTCTCGATCGACACCATCTTCCCGGCGTTCCCGCAGCTGGCCCAGCGCCTGGCGGTGGACGAGGTGGCAGTGCAGCAGACCATCAGCGTATACCTGCTGTTCTACGGCCTGATGAGCCTGGCGCACGGCCCGCTGTCCGATGCCTGGGGCCGCAAGCGGGTGATCCTTGGCGGCCTGGTGGTGTTCGTCGGCGCTTCGGTTGGCTGCGCGCTGTCCACCGACCTGACCACGCTGCTGGCGTTCCGCGCGCTGCAGGGACTGTCCGCGGGCGTCGGCATGATCGTCGGCCGCGCGGTGATCCGCGACCTGTACCACGGCCACGACGCGCAGCGACTGATGAGCCAGGTGTCGATGCTGTTCGGCATCGCACCGGCGATCGCACCGATCATCGGTGGCTGGATCCTGCTCAGCGGCGCCGGCTGGCCACTGATCTTCTGGTTCCTGGTGGTGTTCGCACTGGTCCTGCTGGCGGCGACCGCACGCTACCTGCCGGAAACCCATCCGGTGGAGGCACGGGTGCCGTTGTCGCCGCGCGTGCTGATGCGCGATTACGTGCGCATTGGTTTCAACCCGCGGTTCCTGCGCCTGGCGCTGGCCGGCAGCATCGGTTTCGGCGGCATCTTCCTGTACATCTCCTCGGCGCCGGTGTTCGTGATGCAGCACCTGCATCTGGGCGAGGGTGGTTTTGCCTGGCTGTTCATCCCCACCATCGGCGGCATGACCACCGGCTCGTTCCTGTCGGGGCGCATGGCCGGGCACACCACGCCCACCCGCCAGGTCGCCATCGGTTTCGTCCTGTGCGCGCTGTCGGTGCTGCTGAACGTCGGCTACGTGGCGCTGGCCCCGCAGTTCGTGCTGCCGTGGGCGGTGCTGCCGATCTTCCTGGGCGGCATGGGCATGGCGCTGATTTTCCCGATCCTGGCGCTGGCGGTGCTGGACATGTACCCGCACCAGCGCGGCCTGGCCTCGTCGCTGCAGGCCTTCGTGCAGCTGATGATCAGCACGGTGGTGGCCGGCGTGGTGTCGCCGCTGCTCAGCGCCAGCCCGCTGCACCTGGCGTTGGGCCAGGCCGCCTTCTTCGGTGCTGGTTTCGTGTTCTGGTACTGGGAACACCAACGTGAACGCGCGGCGCAGGCAGTCTGCACGGGTCACTGAGCAGCGTGCAGGGGTAGGGCAGGCCGCGACGCCCGCAGCGCTTGCGACGGGAAACCACGGGACTAGGCTGGGCACTCCAGCCAGCCGGTGCACAGGTGCACGACAGCCAGCCAATCCGATGCCGTTGCATGAGGTTCCCCCATGGCTGCGCAGCAGACCTACCGCCTGTTCGAGGTGGCGCTGAAGGAGCGCCGCGTTCTCTCCCCTTCCCTGGACCGCATGGTGTTCACTGGTGCCGACGTGGCGCGGATGAAGACCGAAGGCCCGGACCAGCGGATCAAGGTGTTCTTCCCCTTGCCCGGCCAGGACCTGCCGCAGGTCCCCAGCGGCGAGGACTGGTACCCGCGCTACCGGGCGCTGCCGGATGATCAGCGCCCGCCGATGCGCACCTACACGATCCGCCAGCTACGCGCCGAGCAGGGCGAGGTCGACGTCGATTTCGTCATCCACGGCGTGACCGGGCCCGCTTCGCGCTGGGCCATGCATGCAAGGCCGGGAGACCGCGTGGTGCTGCTGGCCCCGGACGCCGACTGCGCCGAGAGCAGCGAAGGCTGGGAATGGAAGCCGCCGGCCGGCGTTGGCCAGGTGCTGCTGGTGGCTGACGAGACCGCGTTGCCGGCAGTGGCCGGGATTCTCGAGGAACTGGCGGCCATGGTGGATCCGCCGCGCACGCTGGCCCTGCTGGAGGTGGCGCAGGCCGGTGATGCGGTTCCCCTGAAGGCGCCGGTCACGGCCGAGCTGGTCTGGTTGCCGCGCGGGCAGGCGACGTACGGGCAGCCCCTGCTGCAGGCAGTGCAGGCGCGCTTGGCGGCGGCGTCGAGCGTGGCTGCCGACGATGCGCTGGAAGAGATCGACGTCGACGCGCAGATCCTCTGGGAGCAGGCCGATGCCAGTGTGGGCGGACCGCTGTATGCCTGGGTGGCAGGCGAGGCAGGGGCCGTGATGGCGATCCGTCGCCATCTGGTCCGCGACTGTGGGCTGGACCGCCGCGCGATCACCTTCATGGGCTACTGGAGGCACGGCAAAGTACTGGACTGAGGCGACGTGAAGCGGTACTGCGGGCGGGGTGCGCTATCCTTGCGCCCCCCTCGCAGCGGTACCGCACCATGTCCACCAGCTCCAAGACCCGCCGCGACCAGCGCCGTCGCCAGGAAAAGCAGGCCGCCAACAAGGCCGCTGCCCAGGCCTCGCCGGTGGAGCCGCATGCCGAGCTGCGCGATGCGCAGCGCACCCTGCTGGCCGGTGTCGTGCGCCGTGATGGCGAATGGGTGCTGGGCATGGATGGCCGCATCGCCGGGCACAGTGACTCGGCCGCGCAGGTGCTGGCGCTGATCATGCAGGCCGGTGAACTGCACGAGCGCAACGGTACGCCGGTGCGCCTGATGTATTCCGATGCGCTGCGCGATGCCGCGCAGGCCGAAGCGAAAGAGAAGGGCCAGACCTTCGAAGAATTCAAGGCCGAACTGGCTGCCGCGATGGCGGCGAAGAAGGACA